>NZ_BAEV01000131.1 GCF_000246895.1 Clostridium arbusti SL206
TTATCATAGCAGCACCAATTAACGTAGGTATATAAAAAAGAAGTTATTCCCTTTAATTTATCTATTTTAACTTTTAATCTTAAAAATATAGATGAAGTTATTTTATAATTTAAAAACGCTAATATTAATGATGTAATAATCAAAATGCCTGGTAAAATGAAAAATATTTGATTCCTATCAAGCAAATGTATAGTTGAAAAAACTTTTTCTATCTCTTCTTTATTCATTCCCATATTCAAATACATATTTTTAGTTATATTTACAGATTCATTAACGGTTTTTATAAGACTATCTATAAATCCTATAAAACCATTTGGATATACAAATAATGTAATCAAAAATAAATTTATTATCATAATTATCATAAAAGCTATAGATGAATACATAAAAGTCCTTGAAGCTTTTTTATTATTTCTAATACAATACCCTAAAGTCAGTCCAGAAAAAAACGCTACAATTATAAGTTGTAATGCATTTAAAGGCCCCATAATAAATAAACCTATTAATGATCCACATATTAATGATGCTATAGCATATTTAATACCATTTCTAACATATACTAATGCCACTGGTGTAGGTAATACAAGGTAAGCTACTATGGATATAAATGGAATATAAACAGATATCAGCATGGTGACTACTAAAATTGCTGCCATTATACTTGATTCTACTAATGCTCTTGTATTATAAGTTTTGTTTTGCATGTTTTCCTCCTATATTGTATATGTCACCAATATTCTTAATTATAAATTAATTTCTATCTTTCAAGTGATTATATAATTTACTTAAATCCTTTCCATCCTTTTCAATACCGTCTTCTTCAATTATACCCAATTTTAATTTTTTCTTCATTTCTTCGTCAATTTCAAGATGAGAATATCCAAGTCTCCCGCCAAGGACATATAACAATATTATTGCCCCGGAAATACATTCTAGTATTGCATCCTGTGCCGCATTGCTTCCCTTAGTAAAAAGCTTATATAAATCCCCTATTATACATATCAAATTAGCTTTCAATTCTTCAATAGTCTTTACATCTGACATTATTTTAAAATCTTCTCTTCTCATCTCAGCAATCATCCCCTTCAACCCTTTATTACTATTTTAGTTATTTTTCAATATTTATGCAACTAATAGATATTATAATGTAACTTTAATTTAAAAAAGTTCTATATAGAATCGAATCTTATTATACCTATAATCTTCATACAGTATTCTTTGAAAAAATAATTTAAATAATAAATAGCCTCTAAAATCAGAGGCTATTTATTATTTTATATCTTCTGTTTTCTGAATATCAATCTTAAATATCTTCCATTGATTATTTATCTTTTTAAGATGCATCACTCCTGTAGTTTTATTATTCTTAAAATCAGAATTATCCCTCTTAACAATAGTTTCTATAAATCCTACTGCCGTATCCTTATCTGATTTACTATCAAATACATCTGCTTCTTCCAGATTATAAGATAGATCATATTTATCAAATATATCTAACTGATTCTCTTTAAACTTGTTATAATCATCAGTATTGCTTGAATCTATTGTACCCATATATTTATTTATGTCCTTTTCATTTAAAGCTTGTATATTATCATATACAGTTTCATAGATATCATCTTTAAACTCTACATTTAGTACATCTTCACTATCTATTTTCCACTTATTATCTACCTTTTTTAAATTGTCCACATACAATGATTTATTATCCAAAAATCCAGGACCATTAATCTTTGTTGTATTCACTACATATTGTACTTGAGCCTGTTTATCAGATACATTAAGTACCTTTGGATTTGATACTTCCGCCTTAACTTTAAAATTATCAATATAGTCTTTTTTATCTAGTTTTTCTTTATTATATGTATCTGTATCTTTTACAAAGGTATCTAAATAATTATTTAAATTTTTATCATTTATAGCCTTTGTTTTATCATTTATAAGTTTTATTATATCATTATCGTTTACATTAACTACAGAACTTTCCTTTTTTGTTGCTTGTTTAGTATCCTTTTTCTCAGAACTGTTACTTGCCCCACATCCAACTAAAGAAATACTAACTACAGCTGCAATAATAATTACTATTAAATTCCTTTTCATTAAATATCCCACCTATTTTTTATTATAGTCTTAATTAATTATATTCAATTTCCATACTATACTTCAATGGTACTTTATGTCATAGATTTTATAACTTCACCTATAATTTTAAATCCTTCATCGATCTCCTCAATTGAATTTCTGGCGATACCCAATCTAAAAGTATCCTCTCCCTTCTCATCAACATAAAAGATATCTCCCGCTGTAAAAATAACCTTTTTTTCATAACACTTTTCTAAAACTTTCCTTGCATTAATTCCATGTAATTTTATAAATAAATGAATTCCTCCTTCACCATATATACATTCACAAGGTATATATCTTTTTATACACTCCACTGCAAATTTATACTTTTCTCGGTATTCTCTTCTAACCTTTTTAAGATATTTCTCAAAATTTCCCTCTTTTAAATATTCATAAAAAACTGCCTGATCTAAAAATGATGTATGTATATTCCTGCTTCTTTTTACACTTTCCATTATTGAAACAAGATTCTTATCTGCCAGTATCCAGCCAATCCTAAGTCCTGGAAATAAAATTTTAGAAAGACTTCCTGCATATATTATACTATTACCCTTTCCTGCCATGGCTGCAAGTGGAGCAATGTGTGAACCAGAATATCTTAATTCTTCATTAAATCCATCTTCTACTATAGGGATTTTGTATTTCTTAAATATATTATAGATCTCCACTCTTTTTTGTGAAGACATAACTATACCTGTAGGATTATGATAAGAAGGTATTACATAGGCTAATTTTATATGATTATTATTAACCTTATTTATAAGTTCTTCTATATCCATTCCATCTTGCTTCATATCTATACCCACTATATTTAGTCCATGAAGTTTCATCAGCTTTATAGCTGTATTATGAGTTGGATTCTCCGTTAATATATTATCTCCCTCATTAGTAATCGATGATAGTATTAAATCAAAGCCTTCTGTAAAACCATTGGTAATCAATATATCTTTGTTTTCAATATCAACACCCTTACTTGTCATATAGTCTAATAGATAATCAATAAGAGGCTTGTATCCCTTGGCATATCCATAGTTTAATAACCTATTTCCTTCTAATGAAATTCTATTTAAAAATGCCCTCTTAAAATCCTCCATATTAAATAAGTTCTCATCTGGTGATATACTTTTAAAAGATATCATTCCTTTTTTATATATAAGCTCATGCTTCATAATATCTAACTTTTCTGAATCTACAGCATATTTATTTATTTTCTTACGCCAATCTAAGCACCATTGATCCTGCTTATTTATGTGAAGTTCATTTATAAATGTTCCCTTACCCTTTTCAATATATATAAATCCTTCATCTTCTAAAAACTCATATGCCGTTATTATTGTATTTCTGCTAACCTTAAGAATTGTAGCAAATTCTCTAGTAGATGGTAATTTCTCTCCACTTCGAAACATACCTCTTAAAATCATGTCTTTTATATAATTCTTAACTTGCAAATATATAGGTAGTTCTCCATTTAGCTTTATATCTAAAAACATGATGCACCTCTTCACAATTCTAAAAGCCCACTAATTTAACATTACTTCTATTATGGCTCATAAATGAAAAAAAATAAATAGTCTAACCCTTATTATAAGACCATTTATTTTAAACTTTTTATAAAATTTTCTTTAATATCGGTTCAAAAGTTAGTAAAAATGTTAGACATATTAGAACTATAATTGTTCCCCAGCCAACAATATTTCCTATACCTTTATTAACATATTTACCCATAATCTCTTTATTATTCACCATAAGCATCATACATATTAAAACTACTGGTAATAAGACTCCATTAATTACCTGAGTGAATAATGTTATCTTAATAAGTGGTGCTCCTGGTATTAATATAATTAATACCCCTATTGCCATTATTGCAGTAAATAATATATAAAATTGTGGTGCTTCACTCATAGTTTTATCTATACCTGCCTCAAAACCAAAAGCTTCACATATATAAAAAGCTGTAGCTAAGGGAAGTATAGTCGCTGAAAATATAGATGCCACCAAAAGTCCAAAAGCAAATATTTCCGATGCAAAATTTCCTGCTAGAGGTTTTAAAGCAATAGCTGCATCCTTAGCCTCATTAATTGATATTCCCTTTTCATGTAGTGTTGCTGCGCAAGCTACAATTATAAAAAAGGCAACTACAACGGTAATGACACAACCAATAACTACATCCCATATCTCATACTTATATTCTTCAATCTTTATACCCTTTTCTATTACAGATGATTGCATATAAAACTGCATCCATGGTGCTATGGTTGTACCTACTAAACCTATTACCATACTCAAACTACCTTCACTCATATCCATAGATGGTCTCACAATAGAATTACCTATTTGATGCCAATCTGGTTGAGCTAATATTGCAGAAACTATGTATGATAATAAGAATACACTAAATATTAAAAAAATCTTTTCAGATGATTTATATGTTCCTTTCACTACCATGAACCATACTAATATTGCTCCTAATGGTACAGATATATATTTTGATATACCAAATATCTGCATACTACCTGCTACTCCAGCAAATTCTGTAGCAGTATTTCCTATATCAGCTATTATAAGTCCTAAAAATATAAGAAAAGTAATTCTTATGCCAAAATTCTCTCGTATTAAATCTGCTAATCCTTTTTTTGTTACAATTCCCATCCTTGCATTCATCTCTTGAACTACAAGGAGTACAATGAATGCAGGTATTAATGTCCAAATAAGCTTATATCCATAACTAGCACCTGCAATAGAGTATGCTGTTATGCCCCCTGCATCATTATCAACACTACCAGTAATAATTCCTGGCCCTAGAATACTTAAAAATAGGATAATTCTACCAAGCCTTGTATTTTTATTACTCGCTTCCATCTTAGCTTCCTCCCGTCTATCCTATTCTTTTTTTTGTTTTCAATAGTTCATATATGATATCATTTATAATAACATTACCCAAAAGATCCATTTTTTCATTAACAACGGGGATAGCTAAAAGGTTATATTTAGAAACTAACTTTATTAATTCATGAATATCGTCCTTATCCACTATATATGAAAAATCTTTATTCATTATACTTTCTAATTTATCCCCAGATTTAGATATAACAATATCTCTTAATGAAACTGTTCCAATAAGCTTATTCGTATTGTCCACTACATAAATGCTATACATTTCATCCTCTTCTGGTTTTAATTTTCTAAATATACTTATAACATCCTCCACACTTAGATTTGATTTAAGTGCCATATACTCTGTAGACATCAAACTGCCAACTTGATTATCCTCATACTCCATAAGCTCCCTTACTTCATCGGAAGCTTCTTTTTCCATATTATTTAACAGTTCTTCGGCCTTATGCTCACTTAAACCGTCTAATATATCTGCCACTTCGTCTGCTGGCATCTCTTCTAATATATCTGCTATCTTATCTGTAGATAAATTTCTTATAAGATTTATCTGTGCATCTTCCTCCATTTGTTCTAACACATCTGCAGCCTTTGAATTATCTAAACTAGAAAAAATCATCATTCCTGTATTTCCATCAAAATCTTCAATAATATCAGCTAAATCAGATGGATGTAATATTGATAATTTATTATATGTTTTTGAAAGCATAATATTTTCATTTGAATTAAAAATTGTCTCCACATCATTCCATAGTATAAGTTTACTAGATACTTTTAAACCCATTTTCATTAACGGTTTTGCAATCCCTATTCTTCTCAATACGCCTTCTGTGCCAATGTCTACAGCAATTATAAAAATTCCAGTTAATAGATTAGCTAATCTTATATCATTTACCCTAACAACTTTTCTTCCATTTACATCTATAATCTGTTTATCCAGTATATGATGTGATAAAAACATAATATCTTTTGAATCAGACTTTTTAATTCCATCACATATTATAACGTATTGACCATCTTCTTTGCTTATAGATATACTATTCCATTTTATATATATTATTCCTTCTTGAGTCTTTATTTTTATAACCTCAACTCTAGGAGTTTTTAAGTTGCTTCTTATACCTAAGTCCTTGATTTTACCAACTATTTTTCTATCCGCAGTAAAAACTTTTCTTCCAAGAACTCTACTCAAATAAAAGCTGTTTATTTCCATAGTACATCCTCCTTTTTCAGAAAAATGCACTACAAAAAACATTAATGTATGTACACTCTTCCTTTATTATTCAATTGTAATACTTGATAATTATGGTTGGGTCCACTGTCCATTAATATAATCACACTCCATTTCTTATATATACAAACTTACATTTTGTGAATTTGTTTACAATATTATTATATTCCTATGCTTAATAAATGCAACTCCACGTACTAAATTTTATCCAATACTATAAGGCATATTCAAATAAATAACTAGTCAGTATGCTAGTCTATTTTGAATCCTACTACGTCAACGGAACCTTCTGATATCACCACTATCATCAGAACCTGTTTCCTTGTATAATTCAAAATAGACCTCGCATCTTTGACTTGTTATTTATTTTCACATGCCTTATATATTTAAAATATGATAGTATTATTTCAAACCTTAATTTTCCTTCCAAAAACTTTTTACTTTCCTATATAACTGAAAAAAAATTAAGCTCCTGTAAAAACAGGAGCTTAATTTTTATTCAGTTGTGAATGGTAATAAAGCTATATTTCTTGATCTCTTAATTGCTTCAGTTAACATTCTCTGATGTTTAGCACAGTTTCCAGAAATTCTTCTAGGAAGAATCTTTCCTCTTTCTGTGATATATTTTCTTAATTTATTAATATCTTTATAATCTATATTATCAGCTTTATCCATGCAGAATGAACAAACTTTTCTCTTCATTCTTCTACCTCTTGGACCGCCTTTTCTTGAATCTCTTCCATCTCTTCCGTCTCTACTATTTCCATTTTCTCTACCCATTTTTTTATCCTCCTTACCTTAAATTTTAAAAGGGTATGTCTCCATCATCAATTGGAGTTATATCTGCTCCAACATCTGGTTCGTTCACATCTCCCATAGAATTAGATCTAAATTCATCCTTTGGTGCTGAGGATTTGTTTCCTCCCCATTCAAGGAATTGTATTTCATCAGCAACTACTTCGGTAACATACCTTCTGCCGCCATCCTTAGCCTCATAAGATCTGGTTTGTATTCTACCACTAATACCTATAAGCTTACCCTTGCTCATATAATTAGCTGTAGACTCTGCTTGCTTTCCCCATACTACTATAGGAATAAAATCAGCTTCTCTTACACCATCTTTATTAGGCATTCTTCTATCAACTGCAATAGTAAAGGTAGCAACGGCATTACCATTCCCTGGAGTAAATTTAAGCTCTGGGTCCTTAGTAAGTCTGCCTATTAAAACAACTCTGTTCATCTTTACACCACCACTTTAAATTATTTTTCATCTCTTACTATTAGATGTCTTATAACACCATCAGTAATTCTGAAAACACGATCTAATTCTTTTGGTAATTCGGAATCAGCACTGAAGTTTATTAATGTATAATATCCTTCACTAACTTTGTTTATTTCATAAGCAAGCTTTCTCTTGCCCCAAGAATCAATATTATCTACTGTTCCACCACCATTTTCAATAACACCTTTAAACTTTTCAACATTAGCTTTAAGGATGTCATCTTCTAATGATGGATTCAATATAAATAAAGTTTCATACTTTCTCATTAGATTCACCTCCTCCCCCCGGTCTAGCGGCTATGCATTTGCATAGCAGGGATTACATCAATATATAATATCATAATTATAAAGAATTTGCAAATACTTTATTCATTAGTTTTATTATTAGTTTCAATAATTGCCTTCATATCTTTTTCAAATTTACTTCTTGGAAGCATTACTATTCTTCCACATCCTGTACACTTAATTTTTATATCTGCACCAGTCCTTATAATTTCCCAAGCATTTATTCCACAGGGATGCTGTTTCTTCATTTTTACAATATCCCCCAATTCAAAAGTCTTATGCATTTTTCTCCTCCTTAATAATAACCTCTTTTATATTACTAGTAATTACTATGTTAGAATCATCTAATTCATCTTTTATAAATTTTCTAAGTTGATTTTCATTTTGAGCCTGAGTAGATGGTTTAACCTTACCTGCTATCCTCATATTCATTCCAGTTCCACTAAAAGAAACTATACCAAGAACCTTAGGCTTTTCTGTTATATCCTTAGATATTTTACTAAATTTATCACAAGCCCTATTCATGGCATCTATAACTTTATCTGTTCTTTCACCATAATCTATACATATATCTACATTTATCCTTATTGACCCTCTTGAATGATTTGTTACCTTCATAATAAGACCATTGGGTATTATATGTAAATCTCCATTAAAATCTCTTATTTTCGTAACTCTAAGTTCTATACTTTCTACTATTCCGCCTCTATTATCTACGTCTATATAGTCTCCTACAGAAAATTGATTTTCAAAGATAATAAAGAATCCATTGATAACATCTTTGATTATACTCTGTAATCCAAGACCAATAGCAACCCCACCAATACTAGCAAAGGTTATACTGATAGTACCAAATACATCCGTAATATTTAATATCGCTATAATTCCAACAAAATAGACTCCATACTTTAATAAACTCTTTAATAATGCACCTATTGTTTTAGATTTCTTATTATCTATAAAAAATCTTGATTCATTATGCTTTTTAACTGCTTTGTCAATTATGGTACTACCTATCTTTACAAGAACATACATAACAACTATTATAATAAATACTTTTAATAATATTATCATGCCTTTATATATATTTAAATTTATATTGCCTATCTTTATGCCACCATTATCTAAATCTATTTTTATTCCTCCAAAGGCTTGTAATTTGGAAATCATAGCCTAACCACCTTTGTATTTTTTATTATAATATACCATAAACTCGCCTAATTCAAAAGCAAGTATATTTTAAATTAGCACATGTATATTTTATTTATCTATTACATTAATTAATATATAAATTCAACAATATATAAATTAGTTACAATTTTGAAATCAATTATTATATTAGTATCATATTACCCTCGCATTAATTAGTATGTTATAATATGCATATAATTATTTTTTCTATTAAAAATATAGTTATAGAATAATTAATTTTTTTTATGAGGTAAATTTATGAACATATTTATACTACGTGT
>NZ_BAEV01000130.1 GCF_000246895.1 Clostridium arbusti SL206
TATCTCTTTCATATAAGGATAATCTTTTAAATTAGCATATTGCATACCTTCAAGATGTTGATTTATTCTCTCCTCATACTCCATAAGCTTATTTATTCTTGAATAATAATTTATAAATTCTTGTATCTCTTCTTTATTAAATTCAATAGATATATAACCAAATCCTTGAAGCCAATTTTTAACAATAGTTACATTACTTATCTTAATTAATTCAAATCTCTTATTTTTAAATAATCTAATACTTCTCTCAATATCAGCTTTAAATATCCTAGCATAATTTTTTACTGTTTCTCTATTCTTATCATTGACAATCTTTTTTCTATACCATACCTCTCCAAATAACGCCAAAAAGAATCCCATTAGAATTCCAATTATAATGCTATTAAAAGATAGCCTATTTACAATAAACATATCTTTAGAATTTACGTTATTTAATCCTCTATTATATATTACTAAATTAAATACTATAAGTATACATAATAAAATAATTACTACTAAGAAAATATTTTTTTTACCATAATCCAACACTTTTTTAAGATAAAGTTTTTTCTTTAAATTATCTTTATTAACATTAACTTCAATAAGCATATTAACAATCCCTCCTTTTTATTATAAAATAATAATTGTATATCAAACATTATATACATATTATATTATATTTTCTATTTTTTTACAACTCGTGTGATTAAAAATAAGAATTTGATATTAGTTAATTTAACATAATTAGCTTAAATCCTTCCTTCTACACCTATAATATAATTATTGCTGTAAATATTACTGCAATAATACCCAATGTAACAGGTATCACATTCTTTTTAACTATTTCAAAAGGCTCTACATTACAAATTGCTGCAATTGGTACTACACTCCAAGGAATTATCGTTCCTCCACCTATCCATATAGTTATGATCTGACCTAAAGCTGAAAGTGATGCATTACTAATATTTACATTTGAAGAAAAAACCTGTGAAAGAGTTCCGATTAGTGGCAATCCTGAAAATCCAGATCCACCAATCCCAAGCATAGCACTGATAGCAGCATGAATTAATATAACTGAGATTTTACTCATCTTTATATTTTGCGATATATATATACCTATATCTGTTAAAAATCCATTGGTATTTGGTCCAAGTATCTCTTGGGCACTTTCTTTACTACCTAAAAAAAAGAAAGCTCCTATTATAATTATAGGCGCAAAAACCTTCATACTAAACATAAATCCATCTTTTATATATAAGGTTACTTTTCCTAGTGCATTTTTAAACTTATAGTTTATTATAGACGATACACACATTATAATAATTGCCGTTCCACCAATTAATGCTGTAGCATCAGCACCTTTTAATCTAAAAATGTACATTATTATAACATCTGCCATAAAAAAAAGTGGTGTTCCTATGGCAACAACCTTACTACCAAAATTAGAGTTGCTATATATATCTTCAATTTCATTTTTACTTATACTTTTAACCTTTTTTAAATCCATTCCCATAATAATTGCAGAGGATATTATAGTTACAGAACTCATTACTATCCACAATGGGAAACTTGCTTTTACAATTTGAAATGAATCCTGTATATTTGCAGTTTTAGCGGTTATAGCTGGAGCTCCTTGAATAAAATAATCGCTAGAAAGAGCCATACCATTTCCAAATATATCTATGGCAACAGCTGCCCAAATAGCCGGCAATCCACTTTTTATTGCGGCCGGTACCATAAGTGAACCTATAAATGCTACTGCCGGAGAAGGCCAAATAAACCATGAAAATACTAGCATAGTAAATCCCAATATGAAAAATGCTCTTTTTCCATTAACCATAAATTTTCTAATAGGCTTTATCATTATAACGTCTGCCCCTAAGCTAGTTAATGCTTTAGACATAGCATTAACTAAAGCTATAATTATAACAATCTCCAGAAATTCTCTACCAGATGTTACTATGGCTCTATAAATAATTTGAATTGCTCTAAGTACATTATTTCCACTATAAATAAAACCTATAAGAAAAAGTCCAATTATACAAGGAAGAACTACGTCCTTTTTAAAACACATTATTGTAATTATAGCAATTATTACTCCTAAATATACATAATGTATTAATCCTAAATGCATCATAATATACATTTCCTCCTAGCTACAATTGCTCCATTTTCCACATCTATCTCCAAAACATCCACTGCTATTTTTTTCATCCATAATTTTTACAACTTCACATCTGTTTGAGCATCCGTCACATTCAAAACTCCTTGAATTAAAATTTCCACTAGCAGTTTTAAATCCTTTAAAATTAGTTTTAGTAGTACTTTTTTCAATAGTATTTTTTCCAATGATAGCTGCTCCAATAGCACCCATTACGTTATAATACTCTGGAACATATAAATTAACACCCAACTCTTTTTCAAAAGCACGTTTCATTCCAATATTTGCTGCTACTCCACCTTGAAAAAATATTTTTTCCTTTAATTCTTTTCCCTTGGCAATATTATTTAAATAATTTCTTACTAAAGCCTCACACAATCCTCTTATAATATCTTCTTCTTTGTATCCAACCTGTTGTTTATGTATCATATCTGACTCTGCAAATACAGCACAACGTCCCGCTATTCTCACAGGTGTTTTTGATTTTAACGCTAGATTTCCAAACTCCTCTATAGGTACTGAAAGTCTTTCTGCCTGCCTATCAAGAAAAGAACCAGTTCCTGCTGCACATACTGTATTCATAGCAAAATCGGTTACAATTCCATCTTCTAAAATTATTATTTTAGAATCTTGACCTCCAATTTCAATAATAGTTCTTACGTCTTCTTCTATTTCTAATGAAGCTATAGCATGAGCAGTTATTTCATTCTTTACTGAATCTCCTCCAATTAAGAATGAAGCAATTTGTCTTCCACTTCCAGTAGTTCCTACAGATTTAATTTCATCATCTGAATACTTATTCTGCAAAGCCTTAAAACCTTCTTGTATTGTTTTTAACGGATTACCTTTTGTTTTTAAATATAATGATTCAACTACATTCATATCTTTATTTAAAAGTACAATATCTGTACTTACAGAACCAACATCAACACCTATATAATACATTTTTCTTTTCTCCTCTCAAGTAAATCAATAAACGCTTCTATTCTTGTAGCGTATCCAGCTTCACCAGTCATTTCATCAACCACAAGACTCATAATGGGAAAATTTTTATCTTTAGAGATCTGTGGCAATATTGCTTTAGCTACTATTTCTGGCATGCAGCCTAATGGAAATATCTGTATTACGCCATCCATATTATTTTTTTCAGCTAAAACAGTTTCACCTATACACTCTCTTGCATGACCACCAACATATAATGGCAAGTATTCTTTAGATGCTCTTCTTATACTTATTGAATTTGCTTTTAATGGTACTAATGCCGCATCTTTAATCCACCAACTAGGAGTAATTCCCTTCTTAACAGAAATACCATAATCCATAAGTTTATCTTCTATATATAGATTTGCAAAAGGTTCTAATATAGTGTATATTTCTCCTATTATAGCTATCCTAATAGGATCCTTATCTTTATCTATTTTAATATGTTTTAAATTTCTTTTATGCTTTTCTAAAACCTCTATCATTTTTATAGGATCATCACATTTTCCAGCATCTTTTTTACAATTTTGCAGAAGTTTTTTAAATTGCCCTTTTTCCACTTCATATCCAGCTAAGTATCTTGCTGTACCTTCTATATAATCTATAAGTTTTATAACTTTATAAGCATTGAATAGGGCTCTAATTTGTTCATTTCTAGATTTGTTACTTGCTTCTGATATCTTTCCGATTCTTCTTAATAATTCCTTTATTCCTATATCTTTAGGCTGATCTACTACTATTAAGTTAATATTACACCCTGCTTTTTTAAGCGTATTTTTAAACAGTTCGCAATACTCCCCATATCTACACGGTCCACAGCTTCCAGTTATTATAGCGGTGTCTGCACCAGCTTTGTATCCCTGAATTATATTTCCAAACATAATCTTAAATGGAAGACATATTTCATCAGGAGCATATTTTGATCCAATTTCTAGTGCCTCTCTATTACTAAACTCAGGTACAATAAAATCTATACCCATTCCATCAAATAATGCTTTAGCAGCTAAATATGTATTACCTAAATGCGGCATAGTCAATTTCATTAACTACACCTTCTTTCTAACATATCTGTAAAGGCTTCTATTCTAGTTTCCATTCCAGCCTCTCCAGTCTGTTCATCTACTTTAAGTACGAGCATTGGAAAATTATTTAATTTATTCTTTATTAATTCAATTACTATTGAATCAATTCCACAGGCAAAAGAAGAAATATATATTATTCCGTCTACCTTTTTATTATCACCAACATAAGTAGCAAAACCGTAAGAATTTCTTGCAAAAGCCCAAAATGGTCTTTTAAATAATTTATCTACTTCCTCATCTATAGATTTTTTCTCTATATATTCTTCTGTTATAATCCCAATGTTCATATCATTTAGTTTTTTCATTATATCCATATTTACAAAATTATCATATATATTATATGGATGACCTACTAGAGCTATTTTAAGCTTATACTCTTTATCATCTCTACCTACATTAAAAGCTTTCTGAATCTTTAATGAATCTGTGAAAGCTGTTAATATATCCTTTTTATTTTTATTTAACTTTTTCCCTATTTTTCTTGAAAAGTCCCATAATTTTTTTTCGCCGATTCCATAAATGGGCTCACTTATGACCTCTGGTAATTTTGGGATACTATTCTTAACCATTTCTGGTAGTCCACAAAATTTTGGACATATAGATTGCCCTTTATCCACCTCCATAAAACGAGGTATAAATATATAGTCACATTTATCTTTTATTGAAGCTACATGTCCATGGAATATTTTAACCGGCAAACATGCATCATCCACAGAAAATTTCACTCCTAAATCAAGTATTTTTTTATTAGTGTCCTCTGACGTTATAATTTCAGCACCTAATTCATTAAAAAAATTATTTATAAAAGGATAATATTTATAATATAAAAGTCCCTTAGGAATACCTATTTTCATTAAAAACCTTCCCCTTCCTTATTACTTTCCTAGATAATTAACAGATCTCATTATAAATTTTTTACACTTTTCAGGTAAAATATTCATATTCTACTTATAAATTTATTTACATATTATATTTTGTCATCCTACTGAATAAATTTTTAAACATAAATTATCATTATCTAACTATTAGGCATGTGAAAATAAATAGTAAGTCAAAGATACGACGAATATTTTGAATTGAGCAAGGAAGCAGGTTCCAAGGATAGTGGGCTATCTGAGGGTTCTGCTGACGCAGTAGGATTCAAAATAGGCTAGCATACTGACTAGTTATTTATTTGAATATGCCTTAAATGAATAATTGAATATCTGATTGAAAAGCATCTTTTAAGTATTCATCCGCTGTAATGATTTTCACTTCTGGTATAAGCTCCTCTTCTTTAAACCCCATTACTTCCACTGATAATTTACATCCATAAAAACTTACTCCTTTTTTAATTGCACCTTTCATAAAAGCATCTAAACTTGGTGTTTCGGAATCCTCCATCATCTTAACAAGCATTTTTTTCCCAATTCCACTCATATTCATTTTTGAAAGCGGAAGGTTATCTGGTCCTTTAGGTGTAACTATATCAAACATTTTCTCGTAAGCACTTTTATCTTCAATATTCATTTTTTCTGGATCTCTTACAAGGCATAATCCCCAAAAAGCAAAAAAAATAGATACATCAGCGCCTACATTTTTTGCACTATTTGCAAGTATTAATCCAGCTAATGCCTTATCGTAATCTCCACTAAACATTAATAAATTCAATTTTTTATTCATAAACTAACCCTCCTATTATACATATAATAATTAGTATTTAACAAATATAACCTAAACATAATATTTAATTATTATTCTCTTATAATTAGCTAAAAAAGGTTTTTATATTCAAATTTTTAAAAGTAAATATGCCTTATAAGCTTTCAAGAGTGAAAATCCATAAAAATTTATATTAATACTTACAATAATTCATATAGAAATAGGGTTTAACACTAAAACTAAAATTAATTCCAGTGTTAAACCCATTTATTTCATAAATAACAAAAAAGTCCTTCATAAAAGTTATTTTTAAACAATATTCTATTTTCCATATTTATTTAAATAATATTCTTTATTTTTTATAATTTGCGATATAGCATTAACCATTACATCTATCTCATTAAAATCGTTATACATTCCAAAGCTTACCCTAACCATCCCTGGACGTTTTATGGAACTATCTTTTATATAAGCGGCTTCTTCATCCTCTCCTATACCTAGTAGTTTTCTTACATAGGGCTGAGCACAAAAGCATCCATTTCTTACAGCTATACCCCATTCACAGGAAAGTATTTTAGCTGTAATATCATGGGGAATTCCATTAATATTAAATGGAATTATTCCAACCCGAGGACCACATTCTTTAGACTCACAGTATAATTTAACATCTGATAAACTTTTAAACTTATCTATTGAATATTTAACTAGTGAATCTTCATATTGTTTAATATTATTCATACCTAATCTGTTTAAATTTCTAATAGCAGCTACTAGTGCCACTACTCCCATAATATTTGGAGAACCTGCTTCCTCTTTATCAGGAGGCAATTTCCATTCTACGTAGTCATGATTAACTGTCTCTACTGTACCTCCACCTGAATAGTCTGGATCTGCATTTTTAAATGTATCTATTGGACCAATTAGTACTCCTGTTCCAAAGGGTGCATACATCTTGTGAGCAGAAAAGACTAAATAATCAATGTGTTCTTCTGAATTATGTGGTTGCATACACATGGGTGCATGTGGAACAAGTTGTGCTCCATCCACTAAAATTTTTGCACCATATCTATGAGAAATTTTTGCAATAGAATATATTGGGTTCACATATCCTGTTACATTAGATGCTCCAGCTATAGTTACAAGTCTAACCCTTCCCTTATTCTTAATTAATTTATATTCTAAATCCTTTAAATCCAATTTTCCACAGCGATTAACTTTAATGTAATCTATTTTATATTTATTTCTCCAAGGTAAATCATTAGAGTGATGTTCCATATCACTAGCAAGTATCACACTGTCTTTATTCCCATTACACAATGTATTAGATAATTTATTAATAGCTTCTGTAGTATTTTTTACATATATAACGATATCTTTTTTAGAATTTGCACCTACAAAATCCAATACAATTTTTCTTGAGTCCTCATAAATCTTAGAGGATAATAGAGATTTATATCCAACTCCTCTATGAATAGATGAATACCAAGGAGCATAATTAATAATTTTTTTAAGTACAGAAATAAATGGTGGCGTTGTAGCCGCATTATCAAAATTTATAGCTGTTGTTATTTTTCCATTATTTATTGGAATCTTTGTATCTGCACCCACAATTAAATTTCTATATATTGATTTGTAAGAATTATAATACATATTACTGCCCTTAAATATTGATTCATTAGTATTATATTTTTCATTATTATATATTGTTACATTATAAATGGTATTGAATGTGCCTTAGGCACATTCAAATAAATAACTAGTCAGTATGCTAGTCTATTTTGAATCCAACCACGTCAACAGAACCCTCAGATAGCTCACTATCTGAAGAACCTATTTCCTTGTAGGATTCAAAATATACGTCGCATCTTTGACTTACTATTTATTTTCATATGCCTTAATTAAATATTCTAACAAACTTTATTGAATATATATCACAAAGTGTTTGTGTATTAGTTTGAATTTGTTGCAAAATAATATAGCTTATTCCGACTGCTGTCAATATACCTGTTCTATCAGTTAATGTACTTGATCCAATTAAAAATGTAACATTTACTCTTCTTCCAATAATTGTCCTTAAATATCCTGGTGTATATTCTATTCCAAGAACTCTTGGTGATCCAGGTGAATCAGTAAATAGTTCCTGAGCATCATTAAAAGAAGTTATTTGATTTTGAACTGGAGTAACTGATCTCTCATTAAAAATTTGTATGTCTTCATTTTTATTATTTTCTTCTAAAATATTATCTGGAAGAGATATTTCACCATTGTATGCCCCCTCATCATTCTGACTATAGAAACAATCATTACAATATTTATCTGTCATAAGACTTTCCTCCTTAACTAAGCATAAATCTATATTTTATATTAAGTTTGAGCATATAGTTCTGTTGGATTATAGAAGCAATGCTGCCCTACCCTCACTTGAAAAACTCCCGTTCCATTATTCGGAAACTCATTAGGACAGGTTGTAACAAATGGATTAAAATACCATAGAGAATAGCCTATATTATACAATCTATTTCCAGCAAGAGCCCAATCTGCTATTTCATAATGAGTATCATCTGGCGGATTAGCCCATATTGTTTGAGGATTTGGAACTCCACGGAGTACAGATCTTACACAGTCAAATTGACCTTGTTGATATATTACCTTTCTAGGATCACCTTGACCTATTCTTTGATATTCTCCATAAGGTACCCTAACCCTATTCATAATAACAGTGGCTACTCCCTTCATTCCATTTTCACCTTCACCACCGGCTTCACATTTTAATATTCTGGCAATAAGTTCTCTGTCTGAGTACGCCATACTTTTTCACCTCTTAATTAACAAATAGTATAAGATATCAAATTAAATTTCTAGAAAAAATCAACAAATTTTATAGAATACAAATCACATAACTCATTGGTGTTGGTCTCTTCATTTCTTATAATTACATAGCTTATACCTACTTCTTCTAATATTCCTGTCCTATCTTGAAATGAGTTGGTACCAAGTAAGAACTGCATTCTTACTCTTTTACCTATTTGAGTCCTTAAGTATCCTTGTGTATATTGTGTACTATCCACTGGTGGCTCACACCCAGAACAAGTTGCCGGTAAACTTACAGAGGGTACTGTTGTACCTTGGGCTCCTATAGTTCCTGTACCGCCTACAGTACCTGTAGCATCAGTAGGAGTAGTACTAGGAGTGGCAGGAGTAGCAGGAGTAGCATTAATACCTAAAGTACTTCCTACTGGTTGACATTGACATTGCTGTTGTCTGTTATCATTATCATTATCAAATATATCATCTTTCTCCTCTGTAGGTATAATTGGCATTTCTTCTTGTGAAGGATCATGTCTATATAAAGAATTATAATAAGAATTTGGCATCATAAAATTTTCCTCCTAAAATATTAAAACTCACACTAACATATTATTCCTATACAATAATAATGTGCATTCCAATGAAAAGGAAAGTATAAAAAAATAACCAGTGAAGAATAATAAGACATTACTTTCTACTGGTTAGTTTTTTAATTTAA
>NZ_BAEV01000129.1 GCF_000246895.1 Clostridium arbusti SL206
CTACTTTTAGATACATATAGAATGGAAAGAATAGTTTACTCTACATATCTAATCAGTCTCTGATACTAGCATTGGTGTTTATCCGATGACTACCAGTCGTAAAAGTAGAAGATAACGGCTGCTACGTCCCTGGATAACGATTTCTAAGTTTCAGATGGGAAGAAACTCCACCTGAAGCAAAGAACTCTGTTTATAATAATTTAGTTAATAGTATACATGAATAATGAGACCTTATGATTATTTCTGAATATACTAATATAGAGAATTATTAATAAAAATATATACATCAAGGGGGATATTATGAGTATATTTGTAGGTAGTGCTGTAGCTATTGTAACTCCTTTCACAGAAAATGGAGTTAATTTTGAAAAACTTAAAGAATTAATTGAATGGCACATAAAATCATCTACTGATGCCATAGTAATTTGTGGTACTTCTGGAGAAGCATCAACCATGACTTTAGAAGAAAAAAAAGAGGCAATAAAATTTACAGTTACTACAGTAAATAAGAGAATTCCTGTAATTGCAGGTACTGGAAGTAACAATACAAGTGAAAGTATTAAAATGAGCAAATGGGCAGAAGATGTAGGCGTTGATGGTCTTTTAGTCATAACTCCTTATTATAATAAAACCACTCAGAAGGGTTTAATTCAACACTTTAAAGCTGTTAATGATGCTGTTAATATTCCCATAGTGCTCTATAATGTACCTGGGAGAACAGGTATGAACTTAAATCCTGAAACTTTACTTTTATTAAGTGATTTAAAAAACATTGTAGCTATTAAGGAAGCAAGTGGTAACATAAGTCAAATTGCAAAGATGAAGGCTCTTTGCAGAGATAGATTTGATATATATTCAGGAAACGATGATCAAATCGTACCTATATTATCTTTAGGTGGTAAAGGAGTAATTTCAGTAATTGCTAATATCCTTCCTAAAGAAACTCATGAAATGGTAATGTCTTATATAAATGGCGATACTTCAAAATCTCTTGAGATTCAATTAAATACATTGCCTTTGTGTAGTGCACTATTTGTAGAGACTAATCCAATACCAATAAAAACAGCTTTAAATCTTATTGGTTATAATGTTGGTCCTTTAAGATTACCTCTTTGTGAAATGAATGATAAAAATCTTAAATTACTAAAAGATGAGATTAAAGCTTATGGTCTAACTTTAAAGGAGGAAAAATAGAGTGAAAGTATTATTAAACGGTTGCGGTGGTAAAATGGGTAAGGTAGTAATTGAAGCCGCTAAAAAATTTGACAACATAGAAATTGCAGCTGGGGTGGATAAATCTACTGATAATTCTTTAGAATTCCCAGTCTTCAACACTGTTGAAGACTGCAATGTACCAGTAGACGTAATTCTTGATTTTTCAAGACCAGATGCTTTAGATAGTATATTAAAGACTTCTGATAAGAATAAATTACCTATTGTATTATGTACTACAGGTTTTAGTAAAGATGAAATTGCAAAAATAAATGCCTTTAGTAAAGAACATGGAGTATTTCGTTCAGCAAATATGTCTATAGGAATAAATGTCATAAATAATATATTAAAAAATATAAGTGCCTTTTTATACAATGATTATGATATTGAAATAATTGAAAAACATCATAATCAAAAAGTTGATGCTCCTAGTGGTACTGCCCTTTTACTTGGTGATACCATAAGAAACTCCATTAAAGAGGATACAGTGTATGTAAACGGAAGAGATGGACTACACAAAAGAGAGCATAATGAAATTGGTGTTCATGCTATAAGAGGCGGCTCCATTGTAGGTGAACATGAAATAATATTTGCCGGTCAAGGAGAAACTATAGAACTTAAGCACACTGCTATCTCCAGAGAAGTTTTTGCCGTAGGTGCCCTTAAAGCTTGTGCATTTATGCAGGGTAAAGAAAAAGGTCTTTATGATATGAATGACGTTTTAAATTCATAGAAATACCTCCAGATTTTAAAATCTGGAGGTATTTTTTAATTCAAGAAAACCTCCAGAAAAATCTGGAGGAAATCCTAACTATTTTTGTACATATGCATTTTGGAAATAGAAGAAACCAAGTGGTGATACATTAACACCTTTTACGTAATTTTTTTCGCATACAACATAATTATATTCATATAATGGAATTACCGGCATATCCTTCATTAATATATCTTCTGCTTCATGCATTTCGGTAGTTCTCTTAGCTACATCAGTTTCACCTTTCGCAGCATCAATAAGTTTATCATAATCAGGATTACTGTAACCAGCAACATTATTTCCTGCGCCTGTTACCCACATATCAAGGAATGTCATTGGATCTGCATAGTCTGCTGACCAACCATTTCTAGCCATAATATACTGATGTTTAGTTGTATCATTAAGTTGTACTGTTCTTTCAACGCTTCTAAGTGTGATATTTATGTTTAAGTTTTTCTTAAGCATATCTTGTACTGCCTGTGCTATACTTTGATGTCCTTGACCATTGTTATATATTACTTCAAGACTAGGTAATCCCTTACCATCTGGATATCCTGCTTCTGCTAAAAGTTGTTTAGCCTGTGCTACATCTGCTGTTGGTTTATAGTATTCTTTATCTTTAAAGTCTTTTCCATCAATAGTAATTCCCTTTGGTACAAAGCTTGTTGCAGGATTTTGTCCGCCTTTTGTAACATCCTTAACTAATTTAGTTCTGTCTATAGCAAGAGATATTGCCTGCCTAACTTTAGGATTTTGCATAACCTTAGCTGCATCTGGGTTAATTTTAGCTGCATCTGGAGCTAAGTTAAAGCTATAATAGTAAGTTCCAAGATTGGCATAAGTCTTTGCAGTACCATTCTTTAATAGTGTAGGTATTTGTTCTGCTGGTGGTGCATAAATCATATCAATTTGACTAGATTGAAATGCTGATAAATAACTAGTTTCTTGATCTAACACTGTATATTTTAACGTATCTAATTTAATATTTTTAGCGTTCCAGTAATTTGTGTTTTTAACAAAGTTTAAACTATCCTTTGGTTTCCAATCCTGAAGTTTAAATGCTCCATTAGAAACATAAGTTGCTCCCTTAATTGCCCAATCCTTAGGATGAGCATCAACTATATCCTTTCTTACAGGCATATAAGTTGGGAATGACATAAGTCCTAAGAAATATGGTGTTGCATTTTCAAGATCTACATCAAGTGTATAGTCATCAGTAGCCTTAACACCTACTTGATCAACACTTGCCTTACCTTGGTTATATGCCTCACCGCCCTTTAAATAATAAAGCTGATAAGCATAGTCTGATGCAGTTTCTGGAGCCAATGCTCTTTTCCAAGCATATTCAAAGTCTTGAGCCTTAACAGGTTTTCCATCTGACCATTTCGCTTCTTTCCTAAGATGGAATGTATAGTGTTTTCCCCCATCTGTAATATCCCATTTTGATGCAACTCCAGCTATAGGCTGATTCTTTGAATCCACATCTAATAGTCCCTCAAAGGCATTCGCAATTACAGTTGCACCTTCTACTGAACTGTTAAGTGCTGGATCAATAGTCTTAGGATCCGCATTCAAATTAAAAGTTATTTTTTGTTCTGATTTTGTTGTGCTGCTTTTACTTCCACATCCGCCTAATAGTGTTCCCACTATTACTGCAGACATAACCAAAGCGCATAATCTTGATTTTTTACTCTTTAGCATAAAAATTTCCCCCTTAGTATGTATTTTATTCCTTTAGTATATTCAATCAGTAGCTAATTATACACGTACAATCAGCTACTGGTTCAATCTTATTTATTACATAGATGACAAGCTACACAGTGTCCATTACCTTGATCCTTTAGCTCAGGCTCTAACTCACCACAAATAGGCTTAGCATATCTGCATCTTCCTTTAAATCTACAACCTGTTGGTGGGTCAATAGGAGATGGTATCTCACCTTCTAGCATAATTCTCTTGTTATTTGCTGCTGCATCTGGATCTGGCACCGGTATCGCTGAAAGCAGTGCCTGAGTATAAGGATGTAATGGATTTTTATATAATTCATTGCTTTCTGCAATTTCAACTAATTTTCCCAAATACATAACACCAATTTTATCTGATATATGTTTTACCATGGATAAATCATGGGCTATAAACAAATAAGTAAGTCCTAGGTCACTTTGAAGATCTTCAAGCATATTTACTACTTGAGCTTGTATTGATACATCTAACGCTGATATAGGCTCATCGCAGACAATGAATTCCGGCTGTACTGCTAAGGCTCTAGCAATACCAACTCTTTGCCTCTGTCCACCAGAAAACTCATGTGGATATCTGCTTGCATGATCAGTATTTAGACCAACTCTACTCAGAAGATACTGTACTCTTTCATTTCTCTCTTTTTTATTCATTAATTTATGAATATCTATAGCTTCACCAATTATATCTCCTACAGTCATTCTAGTATTTAACGAAGCATAGGGATCTTGAAATATCATTTGCATCTTTCTTCTATAGGGAAGCATTTTCTTTGGAGAAAGTTTTGCAATATCTTTACCATCATATATTATCTCGCCACTTGTGGGCTCATACAGTTTAATTATAGTCCTGCCTATAGTGGTTTTACCACAACCGGATTCACCAACAAGACCTAAAGTCTCACCTTTGTTAATTGCAAAAGATACATTGTCTACGGCTTTAACTAAGCTTTGCTTCTTTCCCATTAAGCCTTTGTTTATAGGAAAAAACTTCTGTAAATTATTTATCTCAAGTAGTGGTTTTTTCTCACTCATTACTTATTCTCCCTCCCCGTATTAGGCTTAACTTTAGGTGCCTTAGGATGATTTAACCAGCATGCTGAATAATGACCTTCATCTATTTTAAAGTTTTCTGGTCTATTATCTATACAAACTTTCATGGCATATTCACATCTTTGTGCAAAAGGGCAACCCTTAGGTGGATTTAGTAAGTCTGGTGGATTACCTTCTATAGGCTTAAGCCTTTCTCTAGTATCTTCTTTAGGGTTAGGTATACTTCTTAAAAGTCCCCAAGTGTATGGATGTTTAGGATTATAAAATATATCCCTAGTATTTCCACTTTCCACAACGATACCACCATACATAACATTTATTCGATTGCATATGTCAGCTACAACTCCTAAATCATGAGTTATAAGTATAATAGACATATTTAACTTTTCTTTAAGGTCTTTCATGAGTTCAAGTATTTGTGCCTGTATTGTAACATCCAATGCAGTAGTTGGTTCATCAGCTATTAAAAGCTTAGGATCGCATACAAGTGACATGGCAATCATAGCCCTTTGTCTCATACCACCAGAAAATTCATGAGGATATTGTTTTATTCTCTTCTCTGGACTTGGTATACCAACCAATTTAAGCATTTCAATAGCTTTTTTCATAGCTTCACTTTTTCTTAATTTTTTATGCTTAATAAGTGGTTCTGTAAGCTGGTCACCAATAGTTAATACTGGATTTAAGGAAGTCATTGGATCCTGAAATATCATACTTATTTCATTTCCTCTAATTTTCTCCATTTCCTTTTCGGATAATTTTGCTAAATCTTTACCCTCAAATAAAATTTCTCCCTGTTTTACTTCACCATTATCTTCAAGTAAACGCATAAGTGTCATCATAGTTATACTTTTTCCACTGCCGGATTCACCAACTATTCCAATAGCTTCACCTTTATATAAATCAAGACTTACGCCTCTTACAGCTTTAACTTCACCAACGTGAGTATGGAATGAAGTGTGTATATTATTAATTTGGAGTAACTTTTCCATAATAATCCTCCTATTATTTTCTCATCTTTGGATCAAGTGCATCCCTTAGTCCATCGCCTAATAAATTAAATGCGAGCATAGTTAAACATATTGCCATTGCCGGGAAAAACAATTGGAAAGGATAAAGCTGATAACCTTCCAATGCATCTGAAGCTAGTGTCCCCCATGAAGCCATTGGTGCTGCAACTCCAAGTCCTATAAAACTTAAAAACGCTTCTTGGAAAATAGCATCTGGTACTGATAGAGTTAGTGTTACTATTATAGGTCCCATACAGTTTGGAATTAAATGTTTTAACAATATTCTTAAGGGAGATGCACCTAAAGCTTTCGCTGCTAAAATAAATTCCTGTTCCTTAAGAGACATTACCTGTCCTCTAACTATTCTAGCCATGGTTATCCAAAAGGATACTGCTAATGCAATAATAATACTTTTAAGTCCTGTTCCTAAAACCACCATAAAAAGTATTACATATATAGTTATTGGAATTGCATATATAGCTTCAACTATTCTCATCATTATGTTATCTACTTTACCGCCAAAATATCCAGATATACCTCCATATATAACGCCTATTACAATACTTAAGACACTAGCCACATATCCAACTGTAAGGGATATTCTTGCTCCGTATAATACTCTTACAAAGGAATCTCTTCCAAATTTATCTGTTCCAAACCAATGAGCACTGCTTGGCCCTTGGTTTGCAATGGCAAAATTTTGTGTGTGATAGTCGTATTTTGAAAGCATAGGTCCAAATATCGCAAGTAATGTTACAAAGATAACAAATATTAATCCCAGCATAGCAAGTTTATTTTTTCTAATTCTATTCCAAACATCCTGCCAATAAGTAAGATTTGGTCTTACCACTTCGTTTCTAATCTTCTCTTTACTATCAACTCTCTCAAATGAATCCTTTGAAAATTCCATATCTGTTCCTCCTTAGTTTTCCAGTTTTATTCTAGGATCAATAATAACGTATAATATATCAACTATAAAGTTCGCTATTACTAATAATGAACAGAAGAATATAGTAACACCTAGTGTTGTTGAATAATCTCTATTACTGATACTCTGCACAAATTCTTTACCAAGTCCAGGTACTCCGAAAAGTGATTCAATAATAAAGCTCCCTGTAAGGACACTTGCAATTAATGGTCCTAGATAAGTGATAAGAGGTATAAGTGAATTCCTAAGGGCATGCTTAACTATGACCTTTCCCTTTGAAAGGCCTTTTGCCTTTGCTACCTTAATATAATCCTGTCGTACTACTTCTAACAAGCTTGATCTTACTAGTCTTGAAATAAAAGCAGTAGAGTACCCTGAAAGAGCTATAGCTGGAAGCACCATGTATTTTGGTCCATCAAAGCCAACTGCTGGGAACCATCCAAGTTTTACTGCAAATAAATAGATGAATATTGTTGCCAGTACAAAACTAGGTATTGTAACACCTATGGTAGAAATAATCATGCAGAGGTTGTCCTGCCATTTCCCTTGCTTAAGTGCAGCAATTATTCCCATAATCAATCCAAATATAAGTGATATTCCAACTGCAGTAAGTCCTAATTTTGCAGAAGCAGGAAATGAATAACTAATTACATCATTTACAGTTCTACCTTCATAGGTCATAGAAGGTCCTAAATCTCCTTGTAAAAGATTTTTGAAATAGGTTGTATACTGCTGACCTAAACTTTTATCTAGACCAAACTTTGCTTCTAAATTCGCTTTTATTGCTGGTGGAAGAACTTTTCCTCCATCAAAAGGTCCACCTGGAACTGCATGCATTAAAAAAAATGTTGCCGTTATTACAACCCAAATGATGATAATACTAGATACCAATCTCTTCAAAATATATTTCAGCATATTTTCTCCCCCATTTTACTTCTATTGATTTATAATAATTTTTGCAATCAAAACCGCAATGATTACATTAATTTACAGTTAATGAAACTTTCACATGTTTTATATTCATTTGCAAAATTTACTTAAGTATTAAATTAATAATTTTTACATACCGTTAATGATAATATAATAATTATATACCTTTGTCAAGATACGAAAAAATGACGAATTAATAAATAAATGTTAGTTTTTTTATTAAATTATCAAAAACACCGTTGTTTTTTTACTTTGCATTTAATAATTATCAAAAAAATCATGTATTTATTTTTTTGTCGTATTTTGGTGAATATATATATCGCAGTAATCATATATGCATATCATAATATGACTTATATGAAATATATAAATTTAATTATTGCATAATTATTCATATAAAATTAAAAACTACTATGCTTTCAAAATTATTTATAGTAACAAATTTGAAAATCATAGTAGTTTTTAATCTATTATTATACAATTATTATACAATATAAATTTATACATAACATTATTCTAAAAGTATATTTTAAAGTAACTGATTTTTACAATAACACTCTCTCAATCCTATCAAAAGCCTCTTCTAACTGCTTTTGACTATATGCATATGAAATTCTCATATATCCTTCCCCACCCTTTCCAAAGGCAGTACCTGGCACCGCTGCCACTTTGGCCTTTCTTAGAATACTTTCACAAAATTCTTCACTATTAGATGCAAATTTCTTAATGGATGGAAATATGTAAAATGCACCTTTAGGTAATTGAACTTCAAAGCCAATTTTTATTAACCTTTCATATACATAGTCTCTTCTTTTAATAAATTCACCTTTCATGTACTCAACATCTTTCATGCAATGCCTAAGTCCATGAACTACCCCATACTGTGCTATAGAAGGTGCGCAGGAAACATTGTATTGATGAACTTTAATAATAGAATCAATGTACTTATTTGAGGCACATACATATCCTATTCTAAGTCCTGTCATGGAAAACATCTTAGAAAATCCATTTACAACTATAACTTTGTCCTTTATGTCTTTAAACTGTGCAATAGAATAATAATTATCTTCAAAACAAAGAGAGCTGTACATTTCATCTGTAATAACTATTATATCCTCATTTTTAACAATTTCATAAAGTTTATCCCTGGCCTCTTTACTCAAAATTGCTCCTGTAGGATTAGATGGATAGGAAAGCACAAGAAGTTTTGGATTTTGCTGTTTTATAATATTTTGCAATTTTGAAAAATCTATAGAAAAATCACTTTCATTTAAATTATAATTTATTATTTCTCCACCTAATAACTTAACACAACTTTCATAAGCAGGATAGGCTGGAGTTGGTATAAGAACTTTATCTTTAGGATTTATTAGTGTAGAAAATACATCCATAAGTCCTTCACTTCCACCAACAGTAACACATATTTCATCACTATCATAGCCTATATCTTGAGTTTTTAACATATTACTTATTTCCTGTCTTAGCTCTAATATGCCAGCATTAGAAGTATACACAGTTTTATTTTCATTTATAGCTTCAATCATTGCCTTTTTTATTCCCTCTGGTACAGGAAAGTCTGGCTGACCCAGAGTTAATGATATTGCACCCTCTACTTTTACCACTTTATTATAGAATTTTCTTATACCTGAAATCTCTATACTGTCAACATTACTAGAAATTTTACTTTTTTCCAAAGGTCTCACTCCATTTCAATAAGGCACTTAAAAAATAATAAATCAAAAATGCCTAATAATTTATATATATCATTATTAATAATTATACAATATAATGTAAGAATAACAACAAATCTTATGTTTTATTTAAAATACACTTTAATTTGTTACAATAATTGATTATAATAATGTAATGTATAGTAATACACACATATGCAACAATAACTTACTTTTTTAGGAGGAATTTAAATGAACTATATACTACGTGT
>NZ_BAEV01000128.1 GCF_000246895.1 Clostridium arbusti SL206
ATAATATATTTTTAATTAAAAAGATCTATATAGTCTGAGTATCCTTCTTTTTTTAGGTCATCTTTAGGTATAAATTTTAATGAAGCACTGTTTATGCAATATCTTAGACCACCTTTTTCTTTAGGTGCATCATTAAAAACATGCCCTAAGTGAGAATCTCCATGTTTGCTTCGAACTTCTGTTCTTACTACACCATGAGATGTATCTAAAATTTCTTTTATATTTTCTGAGTCTATTGGCTTTGAAAAGCTAGGCCATCCACATCCAAAGTTAAATTTATCCTTTGATGTAAATAAAGGTTCACCAGTACAGACATCAACATATAAACCTTCCTTTTCAAAGTCCCAGTATTCATTTTCAAAAGGTGTTTCTGTAGCATTTTCTTGAGTTACTTTATATTGTAATTTTGTAAGTTTGCCTTTTAAATCTTCCTTTTTTAAATTATTATAATTTTTCATAATAACCTCCTAAACGTATTATAACTTTATCATAAATTTATTAGAAATAGAACCATAAATAATAATATTAATTAAGAATTGAGAATTAATTTATGTTGTTTATTATGCATTATGTAAGATGATTTATTCTAATTAAAAATATATTTTTGCATAAAAGTTGAAAAGCGTAGTTGATACATTCTATAATAAAAATGATAATACAATAAGATTAAGTGTATTAATATAAGGAAGTGATTGAATGAAAAGAATAGAAAAGATATATCAGTACATTACTAAAATAACAGAAGCTTTTGATTTGGAAAATTTGAAGGATAAAGGTGGTTTTAGTGCAGCTGAAATATCAGAAAATCTGAATATACTTAGAAATAATGTGAGTATGGAATTAAATGGACTACTTAGAATGGATAAAATAATAAAAATAAAGTCTAGACCTGTATTGTATATTGATAAAAAATGTGTTGAGAGAATTTTAGATAAAAAATTAGAAGCTACGTCTATAGAAGTCAAAGAAATTGATGAACTTTTCTCAAAAAACAATAATGGAAATAGTGAAAATTCACCTTTTGATAAGCTTATAGGTTCTAAGACAAGCTTAAAGAATCAAATTGAACAGGCAAAAGCTGCAATACTGTATCCACCTAATGGATTGCATACTTTAATTGTTGGTCAAACAGGTGTTGGTAAGACTTTATTTGCAAGTATGATGTATAATCAAGCTAGATATGTTAATAAGCTTAACGAGGATTCACCTTTTATTGTATTTAACTGTGCCGATTATTATAATAACCCTCAACTTTTAATATCTCATTTATTTGGGCATACCAAGGGTGCATACACTGGAGCTGACGGAGATAAAGCTGGAATTGTTGAAAAAGCTAATGGAGGAATTTTGTTCCTTGATGAGATACACAGGCTGCCACCAGAAGGTCAGGAAATGTTATTTTACTTTATGGATACAGGTAAATTCAACAGGTTAGGGGAGACTGAAAGAAATAGAGACTCCTGTGTTTTAATAATTGGTGCTACTACTGAAGATCCAAATTCATCATTACTAAAGACATTTATAAGAAGAATACCGATAATTATAACTATACCAAGTTTTGAAGATAGAACTGTAAAAGATAAAATAGATTTAATAAAGTTTTTATTTTCTAATGAAGCACATAGGGTGAATAAGACTATAAAAATAGAAGATGAGGTAGTAAAGGCACTTATCGGTAGTACTTCATATGGTAATGTTGGACAAGTAAAATCTAATATTCAGTTAATATGTGCAAAAGGATTTTTAAATAGTATGAATGACAAAGATTATATTGAAATAGATTTTAAAAGTCTTCCAACTGACATAAAGAATGGATTATTTTATCTAACTGGAAAAAGAAAGGAAATGGAGGAGATATCAAATTACTTAGATAATCAATTAATTATAACGGCAGATGGATACAATGAGCTAAGTGATACAGATTCCTATGATTTGCCTTTCAATCTATATAAAATAATAGAGGATAAAGCTGCTATTTTGAAAGAGGGCGGAGCAGATAAAGAATATATAAATAATTTTATAACAACGGATATTAATGTCCATATTAAATCATTCTATAATAGAGTTAAGAATAATGAAAATGATAGAAATAAAATACTGAAAATAGTAGATGAAGACATTTTAAAGTTTTCAGAAGAAGTAATGGATATGATTGAAAAAAAAGTTGATAAAAAGTTGACGTATAGATTTTTATATGCTTTAAGTCTGCATTTAAGTTCTTTTCTAAATAGATTAAAAACAAAGAAAACTTTAAAATATACAAGTATAGATGGAATTATTGATGATAAGAGAGAGGAATTCAATATAGCATTAGAAATAAAGCAAATGCTGGAAAAAAGATTTAATATAGTAGTTCCCGAAATTGAAGTAACATATTTAACTCTATTATTAAGCTCTATTCAAGAAGAAAAGAATAATGAGCATGTAGCTATAATTGTAGCTACTCATGGAAGTAGCACTGCTACAAGTATGGTAGATGTGGCTAAAAAACTTTTAGGAAGCAGTAATATAGAAGCTTTAGATATGCCTCTAGAAGTTAATCCTACAGAAATATTGGAGAGATTAATAGAAAAAGCTAAAGAGATTGATAGAGGAAAGGGTGTTTTGCTTTTAGTGGATATGGGATCACTTGCAAATTTTGGCACAGTAATATCTGAAAAAACAGGTATTAAAGTGAGAACTGTAGACATGGTGTCTACACCTATGGTATTAGAAGCTATTAGAAAAGCCAATATTTTGGATATGGATATAGAAGGTATTTATTATTCAATAAAAGATTTTAGAGGATATGGTAATAGAGAAGTAGCAGAAACTGACACTGACACTAAAAAGTATAAAGCTATAATTACTATTTGCTCAACTGGTGAAGGGACAGCAGAAAAACTAAAGGATATAGTTGAAAATATAGTAGCGAATAAGGAAAATAATACAATAGAGGTAATTCCTATCGGTATAAGAACACTTTCAGAAAGTATAAAAAATATTGAAAAAAGATATAAAATTATAGCTTCAGTTGGTGTTTTAGATCCTAAAATTGAGGTGCCGTTTATTTCTATAGAATCATTGATAGGTGGGGATGGAGAAGCTATACTATCGAATATAGTAAATAATAAAAATTCCTTCGTGGAAGAAAAAGAGGAGAATGTAGTATCCAAAAAGATATGTGAAGATAGCTTAAATCAATTTTTAACATATCTTAATCCATCGAAAGTAACTAGTGTATTATTTGATTTTATAAGTGTATTGGAGAAAAAAGTAAATATAAAGTTTAATAATTCGCTTCGTATTAGATTAATGGTACATGTAGGGTGCGCCTTAGAAAGAATGGTAATTAGAGATGGCTTAGTATATAAAGATGATAAAAATAAACTAGATAAAAAAATTGTTAATAGCATAAATGAAGCAAATAAATTGTTTAGAAGCTCAATAAATGTAGAACTTAGTGAAGATGAGATATGTTATATATCAGAAATGCTTAAATAAATGTATTAAATAACATGTAGAGTATTAAAAATAGAATAAGTGTATCAATGACAAGGTTTACAAATAAAAAAATATTCACAAAGTCAATGAAATGGTGGCTTTGTGAATTTTACTTTTTTGATACACAAATTTGGCACGGTAGTTGCTATATAAATAAGTGTAAGCAACTTAGTATTATAAAAGACAAGGGGGGATGAGAATGGCTGCCATAATTATAGGAACTCATGGTAAGTTTTCACAGGAGATATTAAGATCATCTGAAATGATATTTGGCAAACAAGAAAACGTTTCAGCGGTTACTTTTGAACCAGGAGAGGGTCCGGACGATCTTGTGAAAAAGTATAAAAAAGAATTAGAAAAGTTGGATTCAAAGGATGGTGTACTTTTTCTAGTAGATTTATTTGGAGGAAGTCCATTCAATGCAGCAAGTAGAATAGTAGCAGAAAATAATAATATGGATATTGTTACTGGAATTAATTTGCCCATGCTACTTGAGGTATATGGAGCTAGAAGTTTTTCAAACATTGAAGAATTAGTTGGTATAGCTAAACAAGCAGCAGGTGAAGGAGTAAAATCATTAAAGGAAACCTTACTACAAGCAGATAGTGATGAACTCTAATAAGGTGAAATAGAGAATAAATATAACTTATAATAGATTCATAAGGCAATTATATTAAATTTTGTAAGATATTTAATGATAACGATTAAATATAATTTATCAAAAATTAAGAGGAGGAATTTAAAATGGATATAAATTTTGTAAGAGTTGATGACAGATTAATACACGGACAGGTTGCAACTGTTTGGGTAAAAGAATCAAAATGTAATAAAATAATAATTTGTAGTGACGAAGTTTCTAAAGACACTTTGAGAAAGACATTAATTTTACAGGTTGCACCTCCAGGAATAAAAGCTTATGTATTACCTATTGAAAAGGCACTGGAAGTTTATAAAAATCCAAAATATAATTCTTTTAAAGCATTAATACTGTGTACAAATCCAGTAGATGTGTTAAGACTTGTTGAGGGTGGCATGGATATTAAGTCTGTAAATCTTGGAGGAATGTGTTATAAAGAAGGAAGAACTCAGATTAGCAGTGCAGTATCTCTTGGAGCAGAGGATGTTGAAGCTCTAAAGAAAATGCATGAATTGGGAATTGAACTTGAATTAAGAAAAATTGCAAGTGATTCAAGAGTTGATGTAATGACTAAAATAAAAGATTTATAATATACAATTTACACTTGCTATTTAACTGTTCATAAAAGATATCTCCCTATATAAATTAAAGAGGAATAATACTATGTTAGGCCATTATAAGGGAGAATCTTTTCTGATATAACTTTTATAGTCCTAATATCAATGAATCTTACTTAATGGGAGTTTTTATACTCTAACTTATCTAGGAATGTATTGCTGTTATTATTAACTTTTTTAAGGTTAATATTATAGAAAATAGTTATTGGATAAAGGTAAGGATAAAGGGCTAGAAAGAAATGTAATATATAAAAAAGGGGGATTATACATGTCTACTATTCAATTTATTTTAGTCCTTGTTGTTGCAATGATAACTGGTATGGGAAGCGTACTTGATTCAATGGAAACCCATAGACCAATAATTGCTTGTACATTAGTTGGCCTTGTGCTAGGGGACATAAGAACAGGAATTATTTTAGGAGGTACTTTGGAACTTTTAGCATTAGGTTGGATGAATGTTGGAGCCGCTATGGGGCCAGATAGTGCACTTGCTAGTGTGGTAGCTACAATACTAGTAATAACTGGACATCAACCAATAGCTTCGGGTATAGCTGTTGCCATACCAATTGCAGCAGCAGGGCAGGTTTTAACTATATTTGTTAGAACTATAGCTGTATTTTTTCAGCATCTTTCAGATAAATATGCTGAAGAGGCTAATTTTAGAGGAATAGAAATAGCTCATTTTACATCACTTCTGCTTCAGGGACTTCGTATTGCAATACCGGCTGCACTAGTAGCAGCAGTAGCAGGAACTAGTGGTGTTGAATCAATGCTTGCAGCAATTCCAGTACCTATTACAAGAGGATTACAGATCGCTGGTGGAATGATAGTTGTTGTTGGTTATGCTATGGTAATTAACATGATGGAAGCAAAATACTTAATGCCATTCTTCTTCGTTGGTTTTGCAATTGCAGCATTTACTACATTTACTCTTGTTGGTTTCGGTATAATTGGTGTATGCGCAGCTATATTCTATATACAACTGAATCCTAAGTATAGCCAAGTTCAGGTTCATGACGAATTAGATGATTTGTAAAAGGGGGTTTTAATATGAGTGAGAATAAATTAACTAAAAGTGATTTAAAGAGTATGTTCTGGCGTTCATGGTGGTTACTCGGTTCATTTAACTTTGAAAGAATGCAGAGTATGGGATTTTGTGTGTCTATGATTCCAGCTATAAAGAGATTGTATAAGAATAAGGATGACCAAGCGGCAGCATTAAAGAGACATTTAGAATTCTTTAATACACAACCATATATGGCTGCACCTATCATGGGTGTTACAGCAGCTATGGAACAACAAAAAGCAAATGGTGCTCCAATTGATGATGCAGCTATTAGTGGTGTAAAAATAGGACTTATAGGACCTCTTGCAGGGGTAGGTGATCCTATATTCTGGGGAACATTAAGACCGGTTTTTGCAGCATTAGGTGCATCAATAGCTCTTACTGGAAGTATAGTTGGACCTTTACTATTTTTCATACCATTTAATATTATTAGAATATTAACATTGTGGTATGGTGTTCATTACGGATATGAAAAGGGAACATCAATAGTATCCGAAGCAGCTGGCAATACATTACAGAAAATAACTGAAGGTGCATCAATAGTAGGACTTTTCATAATGGGAGCATTGGTTTGCAAATGGACTAATATAAATGTACCATTGGTAATTTCATCAGTTAAAGGTTCCGATGGTAAAATGGTTGTTACTACTGTTCAAAGCATGTTAGATTCATTAATTCCTGGATTATTACCATTATTATTAACTTTCTTATGCATGAAATTATTAAAGAAGAAAGTTAGTGCTATTGCAATAATATTTGGAATGTTTGCCCTAGGAATACTTGGTTATATTGGCGGATTCTTAAAATAAGTACTATAATGAGAGTGAAGTTTATTTAACAGAGTAGTCATGTAAAGGTTTTTGTAATATGGTAAGTTAAGACTATCTCAAGTTTTAAGAGATAGTCTTGATTTATATTAATGGATAAGTAATCTTGCAGATAAAGGAGAAATAAGCTATGGTACTTAATATTATCACCACTATTGTGGTAGCAATAATAGTTATTATATTTTTATATCTTTTAATCTTTAATTTTTATCAAAAGAAATATTATGATCAGGCTTATAGACCTAAGTCTATAAAATTTGGTAGAATACCACGATATCCTGAAAAAATTATTATAGAGGGTTTAGAGGGAGTTTCTAGTGAAAAGCAATATCAAGAGGCGGCTGCTCTTAAAATGATAAATGATAAGATTCATCCTAAAGAAAGTATATCTATAGATACTATTAATTTTCTCATGGGATATACTTATGGCGTTAGTTTTAATTCTATAAAAAAGAATTTTATACCATTTAGTGAACCTATAGAAGGAACGAGAATTTCAGCACCATTTATGGGACTTCATATGGATTATCGTACAACATACAGTCCTAATGCTTTTATTGGTACTATGAAAGAGTATATTTCACAAGGATATCCAGTAATGGTTCAACTAGATATGTCTACTCTTTTAGGAACAGAAGGCTTTTATGCAAATAGTGAACTGCTAGTAGGTTATGATAGAGCAGGCTTCTATTATTATGAAACTATGGGTAGGGACAATAAAGAAAAAAAGTATGTTTCTAAGCAAAAACTTATAGATGCAACTAATAAATTAAATTCTAAGTTTAGAAAACCATGGAGATATGGCTTTTGTATTTTTACTACTAGAGAAAAAAATAAAAGTATTAATAAAATACTAAATAGAAATAGTCAAAGCCTCATTGGAGAAAAAAGTAAATCTACTTCATCTGGAATACATGCCATAGAAGAATTTGCAAAATCTATACAAGAAGAAAAGATTTTTAATAGCCAATGGATACTAGAGACTCTTGCATATACAAGGCAAGATAATGCAAAATTTCTTGAAGATTTTTTTAAGGATAATAGTGAAATAATTGAGGCAGCAAAATTATTTAGATTAGCAAGTGAAAATTATAATAAGGCATTTGAAATAATTAAGGATAATAGTAGCGAAGAAAATATAATAAAGGTAAGTGAACTTCTGATTAGTAATTGTAAACTAGAAGAACAAGTAGGAGTAATATTTAAAAATGTATCTGGTTTATAATTAAAGAAACTACAATTTATAATAATATAAAAAACCCTATTTAATTAAGTAAAAGTTATAATTAAATAGGGTTTTATTTTTTATATCTATTTTTATATACTATACTAGAAGATAGATATTTTATAGTATATACTTATGAAATGAGTATCATGATAAAAAATAAGGCTATTTTTATATGTCTTATACAAAAGGTGATGTTATGAACAAATCAAATAAATATTATAATAAAGCATTAAATTATTATCAAGAAGGATATATAGAAAATGCTATAAAATTATGTGAAAAAAGTATTTCTTCTAATATGAAAAATAAAGCAGCCATAGACTTAAAGGGACTTTTATACTATTTAAAGGGTGATATAACAAGTGCAAGAGCACTTTGGAAACTTAATTGGCAAGTGAATAAGGATAAAGTGGCAAAAAAGTATCTTGAAGGACTAGAAAATGATGAAGAAAAACTTATAGTTTATATAGATGCTGTAAAAAAGATAAATTCCATGAAAATAAATGAAGCCTTAGAGGGATTACTAAGATGTGAGAGTAGTGATTTTAATATTATAAACGTAAATAATTCTTTATGTACATGCTATATAAAGCAGGGTGAGTTTGAAAAGGCAAAAAAAAGTATTGAAAAAGTTATTAAAATAGATAAGTGTAACTATACTGCATTGGAAAATAGAAAAATATTAACTAAGTATGGTGAATTGAAGTCTACTATTAATATTAAACCTTATTTTTATGGTGTTTGTGCTTTAGCTATTTGTTTTATAATTTTTATTAGTGCTGAGCCTATTGCCAATACATTCTTAAAATTAAGACATGTTTCTCATAAAGATATTACAGAGGTAAAAAGTAATGATGTAAATGATAAAAAGACTTTGTTGAAGAATAAAGCGAAAAATATTAATAATGATAATGATTTTGTAAATATACAATTTCCTTATGATGAATTCAAGAAAGCTTTAGATAGTAAAGATTATGAAAAAGTATATAACTACACAGAAAAATGGAAAAATGAAAATTTACAAATAAATTATAAGGAAATTCTATCTCAAGGAGAAAAGCTTTTAAGTGATGAAGGTGTAGTTTATTTTTATAAACAAGGCACAACCTTTTTTAATAACAGGGATTATAATAACGGAAGTAAGGAGTTTTTAAAAGCTTTTAGTTATGGAAGTAATAGTTATTTATATCCGCATATTATATATTTTACAGCTTTTAGCTATGAAAATTTAAAGGACTATGAAAATGCATTGAAATTTTATTCTGTTTATGATACAAATTTCAGTAAGGGAGATTATGAGGAAATAGTACTTTATAATATGGCAATTATAAATAAGGATATAGATATGGGTAAAGCAAGGCAATATGCAATTCGATTATCAGATAATTATCCTCATTCTATATATAATAATTCAGCTATTAAGTCTATATTAAAGAATTGATAATTTATTTTATAAAATATTATTTTAATGTTTCACTAAAATTAAGAAAACTTATTTGTATAATATTTAAAATATATATGGGAATAATATATATTTAGTGGTTGTAAAGATATATATGATGTATAATTAAAATGTGGATTGTTATGGAATATATTTTTATTGATAATAAATATTAAATAATATATAATATTTTATAAATAGTATAAAGATAGATTTAAAATTAAATATATAAATCAATTACTTATTCAGTTTTACAATTATACTACGTGT
>NZ_BAEV01000127.1 GCF_000246895.1 Clostridium arbusti SL206
ACACGTAGTATTATACTAAATAATATAATATTTATAAAAATATTTTATATTTTTTTATAATTTATCAATACTATCTCCATGTTATTATCAATTTGTTTATTTTATATATTTAAGGCTATAATTCAGTAACTAACAAACTATAAATTTTTCAATATATCTACTTAACATATGCTTTTTTTAGACAAAAAAAGATTGCTGAAGCATAAGCTTTCAACAATCCAACTAAAATAATGATTCTAAAATCAAGCTATTTAGCTATTAAATTGTACTTAATCAATAGACTATTTTATATGTATTTCTAATTAAATTTCAATCTGTAAAATATATTATTATCCATAAGTTTATTTTCACTTAAATTCAATTCACCTGATTACTCTTTTATTCCATCTTCTAAGTTTTGATTAAATAATATTGGTTTTAAAGGTGTAATGGTTGAAATTGCATGCTTGTAAATCATCATTTGCTTGCCATCAGAATCTATGATTACTGTAAAACTATCAAATCCTTTAACATTACCTCTAAGTTGAAATCCATTTGTCAAATGAATTGTAACGGGTATTCTATTTTTTCTTGACCCATTTAAAAATATATCCTGCAGATTATTTGTTGATTTATTCATATATTCAACCTCCGTTTGTTTTATATAAGTATTCTATAAAAATTGTCTAAATCCTCTTATTTTTACCTATATTTTTAAATTTTCTAAATTATTAAGCCTATAGAAACATCTATTTAATAAAAAATGTCACCTTATATTTCTTATTTAACATAACTTAGTTGTTTACTATAAAAATATTAAAATGTGCTATGAATCTAATATGATAGCATTCTTACTAATTATTCTCTTTAAGATTGCCTATAATAAAATTAGCAATTTCTTCATCACTATCAAATTTATTTTTATCAATCCAATGAACTCTTTTATCCTTTCTAAACCAGGTCAATTGCCTCTTAGCATAATTTCTGCTTCCCTGTTTTATCATTTCAATGGCTTCTCCTAAAGAGATTTTATTTTCCAAAGAATAAAGTATTTCTTTATACCCTATTCCCTTCATAGACTGCATACTTGAATTATATCCCATATCCTTAAGTTTTATTACCTCATCTACAAGTCCTTTTTCAATCATTATATCTACTCTTCTATTTATTCTATTATATAACTGCTCTCTATCCATATTTAACACATAATAATTAATATTATATGGAATATTGTATATATCCTGATTCTCATTTAATTCGCTTATAGTCTTACCAGTAATCTTATATACTTCAAGGGCTCTTATAACCCTTTTTAAGTCATTAGGATATAGTCTATTATAGGAGTCCATATCAACCTCCCTTAGCATTTCATGGACAAAATTTCTGCCATTTTCATTAGCTAGAACTTCTAAATGATTTCTATATTCACTATCCTTGTAAGTCCCAGTAAACTCATAATTAAAAATTAACGAATTTATGTATAGTCCAGTACCACCTACAAGTATAGGATATTTTCCTCTGGCAACAATATTCTTTATTGTGTCTATAGCCAATTGTTTATACTGTGCCACACTAAATTCTTCATTTGGTTCTACAATGTCTATTAAATTATGAGGTATTCCTTGCATCTCATCTTCTGATACCTTTGCAGATCCTATGTCCATATGTCTATATATTTGCATTGAATCAGCAGAAATGATTTCTCCACCTATTTCTTTAGCAATTTTAATTGAAATATCTGTTTTTCCGATTCCTGTTGGTCCACTTAAAATCAATAAATCTTCCATTTTAGCTTAGCTATTAGTTTAAATTTAAACTAATATACCCCCTTAAAAAAGTATACAGTTTAAGCATGTTTAACTTGCAATTTATTTCCAAATGCTTTATTGTATTCTTTTGAATTTCTTTTCCACTTCATAAAGTGTCATTTTAATTATGGTTGGTCTTCCATGAGGACAATTAAAGGGCTCATCTATGCATCGTAGGTCATCTATTAGAGCTTTAATCTCCTCCATATTTAAACGGTCATTTGCCTTAATAGCAGCCTTACATGCTAGTGTGGCTATCTTATTGTATTTTACTTCATGGGTTTCACCAGATCCTAAATTTTTAAGATTATCTATCATTGCAGAAAATAATTCTTTGAGCTGAGGTGTACCTAAAAAATTAGGTACTTCTCTAATACTCACAGTATTATCTCCAAAGACTTCTATGTTAAATCCCACCCTTACAAATATATCTTTGTTCTCTATATAGTATATAAAATCTTCTGGAGTCATTTCTATAATTTCAGGTGTTAAAAGTATCTGTGCACTTACACTACCATTCATTATTTCTTTAGTATATTTTTCAAATAGTATTTTCTCATGGGCAGCATGCTGGTCTATTAAATAAAAGTCTTCTGCACTTTCAGCTAATATGTAAGTATTATGATACTGCCCTATAATCCTAAGATCTGGGAACTTTGGTGATGGTATTGATCCATTTTTATTTATACTATCAGTTAAATAATCAGCATTTCCTTCAGTTTCTTTTTTATTATAAACAGAATATACACTATCTTCTTTATCCTTAAAGGAATAATCTACAGTAGGCTTTATAAACTCAGGTTTATAATTATCCTTATCCTCAATTTTCATTGGAGGTTCATGGGATTTGAAATCTATAGGTATTTGAACATTTTCTTTTACTAAAGGAGGAGCTTCCTTAATCATATCAACAGCTGACTCCATTTCAAGGTCAAAATTATCTTTTAAACTATTTTTAATGGCATCATGTACTGAATCAAATACTAATTTAAATATTTCCCTATCATTTTGAAATTTAACTTCTGACTTTGTAGGATGAACATTTACATCTACAAACTCAGGATATATATCTAAAAACAATACGAAAAATGGATACTTATTTATCATTAAAAATGATTTAACAGCATTTTCAACTGCAGTAGCAATTAGCTTGTTTTTTATATATCTTTTATTAACAAAAACACTTTGATTATTTCTACTTCCCCTACTTATTTCAGCATTTCCTACATATCCATAAACAGAAGCTATATCACTATGCTTTTCAAATTTTATAATATTGTCTGTAGTATTTTTGCTATAAATAGTTCTTATAGTGTCAGACAAATTTTCTGTAGAATAAGTATTAACTACCTTTCTACCGTTATTGATTAACCTAAAGGATATATTAGAATTGGCTAGTGCCAATCTGTTTATTATATCCGATATTAGTGCAGCTTCTCTTTGAGAAGATTTTAGAAATTTTTGCCTAGCTGGTACATTATAAAAAATATCTCTTACTTCTATAGAAGTACCAATACTACATCCCACATCTTTTATGTGGTTTTTCACTCCACCGCTTATAGAAATTTCTTTTCCAGCTTCAAGTTCCTTAGTTCTACTTCTTAAAATAGTATTTGAAACTGCAGCGATACTTGGAAGAGCTTCTCCTCTAAACCCTAAAGTATTTATTGCATATATATCCTCAATAGCGTTTATTTTACTAGTAGCATGAGGTAAAAATGCCTTTTCAATGTCTTCAGGGTTTATACCATCACCATCATCACTTACTCTTATAAGCTTTTGTCCACCCTCTTCAATTTCTATAGTTATAACTTTTGAATTCGCATCAATAGAATTTTCTACTAATTCTTTTACAGCAGAAGAAGGTCTTTCTAAAACTTCTCCTGCTGCTATCTTATTTGAAGTTTCTTCATTCAATAAATTTATTCTCTTCAAATTATCACCTTATATTCCATATTAAAAATTTTTGGCATCTTTTATAATTTTATATAGTGTATTCATACAATCCATAGGTGTCATATTCATTATATCAATATCGCAAATATCCTTTAAAAAATCATCTTTTTTTATATCGGTAAAACCTATTTGAACTATTTCATTATCCTTTTTAGTTTTCTTCTTTACATCTTTCTTTATATCTTTATTGTCTGAAGCTTTACCTATAGAATCCAAGGCAATTTCATTATTATTTTCTTTTTCTAAATCTTCTAATATTTCCTTTGCCCTAGATGTAACCTTTTCTGGAAGCCCTGCCAGTTTAGCTACCTCTATACCATAGGATTGGTCTGCACCACCAGGGACAATTTTTCTAAGGAATACAATATCATCTTCAATTTGTTTTACAGCTATAGAATAATTCTTAAGTCCATTAATTACTCCCTCTAGAGAAGTTAATTCGTGATAATGAGTAGCAAAGAGGGTTTTGCATTTTATATCCTTATTAGTACATATGTATTCTACTACAGACCAGGCAATACTAAGTCCATCATAGGTACTAGTACCTCTTCCAACTTCATCAAGTATGATAAGACTCTTTGATGTAGCATTTTTTAAAATATTTGAAACTTCCCACATTTCCACCATGAATGTACTTTTTCCAGCTGCTAAGTCATCAGATGCACCTATTCTAGTAAATATTTTATCACAAATTGAAATAATTGCATCCTGTGCAGGAACAAAGCTTCCAATCTGAGCCATAATGACTATTAATGCTACTTGCCTCATATAGGTTGATTTTCCCGCCATATTTGGTCCAGTAATTAGCATAAGCTGTTCATCCGTTGTATTTATCTTAGTGTCATTGGCAACAAATGTTCCTACTGAAATCATATTTTCTACAACAGGATGTCTTCCCTCATGTATGTCTATATCTCCACTATCAACTACATTAGGTTTACAATAATTGTGTTCTAGAGCTACACTTGCAAAAGAACAAAGGCAATCTAATTCAGATAATAGTTTTGCACTTTTTTTCATTCTATCTATATGCTTTGATATTTCATCTCTTATGCTAGCAAATAATTCATATTCAATATTTATAAGCTTTTCTTCTGCACCAAGAATTTTTTCTTCCATTTCTTTAAGTTCTTCAGTTATATATCTTTCACAATTAGCAAGGGTTTGTTTTCTTATGTATTTACCTTCAGGTACCATATTTAGATTAGACTTTGTAATCTCTATATAGTATCCGAATACTTTGTTATATCCTACCTTTAAAGATTTAATACTAGTTTCTTCTCTTTCACTACTTTCCAGTTTTGCTATCCACTCTTTACCATGGGATTTAGCTTGACGAAGTTCATCTACATTATTATTATAACCATCTTTTATTATATTTCCCTCTTTAACAGATACAGAAGGGGAGTCTGAAATAGCTGTATCTAAAATATTATATATATCCTTTAAATCGTCTAAATTTGTATATACTTTTTTTAATAAGTCACTTTTACAATTCTTTAATACTTCTTTTACCTTAGGCAATTTTTCTATAGAATTTTTTAGAAATATTAATTCTTTTGCATTTACACTAAGCGTTGATATTTTACCTACTAATCTCTCAATATCATAAATCTGCTTTAATGCATTTTTTAAATCTTCGTGTACAGATATATTTTCTGTAAATTCCTGTACTGAATCCAATCTTTCCTCTATAGAAATTTTATCTATCAAAGGCTGCTCTATCCACCGTCTAAGCTGCCTTCCACCCATAGCTGTACTGGTTTTATCTAATACCCATAGAAGAGATCCCTTCTTACTTTTTTCTCTGAGAGTTTCTGTAAGTTCTAGATTTCTTCTGGAATTTACATCAATGCTCATATAATCTACTACACTATAGTGATTAAGGTTGTCAATATGAGCTAGAGAAACTTTTTGGGTATCCATTAGATATCTTAGTAATCCATTGGCACTTCCCACAATTAGATCATCATATTTTTTTTCACGAAAGTTTAAAAATTGATGCTTTAAATTTCCATAGGCGTCTTTATTAAAAAATTCATCCTCAAATTTAGTAAAGGAACAATTGAATCTCTCTTTTATATGGCTGATTAAACTTTCATCTAAACTATCTTGAATCAATATTTCTTTTGGTGAATACTTTGATATTTCATTAATTATAAGTTCCTGTTCTAAACGCCAAGAAGTACAATCAAATTCTCCGGTAGAAACATCTGCTATACTAATACCAAATTTATCTTTATCCACAAAGATACTCATTATGTAATTATTTTTTGTATCTTCTAAAAATGATGAATCAGTATATGTACCAGGAGTAACTATTTTAACTATTCCTCGTTTAACTATGCCCTTAGCTGATGCCGGATCTTCTAATTGTTCTCCTATTGCCACTTTATAACCTTTACTTATCAATTTAGTTATGTACATATTTGCAGAATGAAAAGGTATACCGCACATTGGTGCCCTTTCAGATAATCCACAGTCTTTTCCAGTAAGAACTAGTTCCAGCTCTCTTGAAGCTATTTTAGCATCTTCAAAAAACATTTCATAAAAATCACCAAGTCTAAAAAACAATATACAATCTTTGCATTTTTCCTTTACGCTGATGTATTGCTGCATCATTGGTGTTAAACCCATATATACAACTCCCTTTATAATCTTTGATTTTCGCTAGTATATCACTCATATTGAAGTTTATCTTATGAGTGATACCTCTAATACTAATTTATTTATATTTCTTCGCCATACAATGAAAATGAATGCGCTTTTGTTATTTTTACATTAACTAATTTTCCTATACTATCTTTAGCTCCTTCAAAGTTAACCAATTTACCAGTTCTCGTTCTTCCCATAAGTTTACTTTCATTATTTTTACTAGTACCTTCTACTAGTACCTCTACAATTTTATCTTGATATTCTTTATTTCTTTTAGCACTAATTTCATTAACTAACGATATAAGCCTGTTGAATCTATCATGTTTAACCTCTTCACTAACCATTTCATCCATTTCTGCTGCTGGTGTTCCCTTCCTTGGTGAATACAAAAAAGTGAAGGCAGAATCGTACTCTACTTCTCTTATTAAATCCAAGGTATATTGAAAATCTTCCTCTGTCTCACCAGGGAAACCTACAATTATATCTGTACTAAGTGCTATATTCGGAATCTCTCTTTTTATATTTTTTATAAGGTCAATATAGTACTCTCTATCATAGTGTCTATTCATCTTTTTAAGTAACCTTGAGGAACCAGATTGTACAGGTAAATGTATGTGCTCACAAACCTTTTTACTATCTCTAATTGCTTCTACTACTTTAAAAGATAAATCTTTGGGGTGAGAAGTCATAAATCTTATTCTCTCTATACCATCAACTTCATTTATTCTTCTAAGTAAATCTGCAAAATCTAAAGCTGGACTCAATTCTTTTCCATAAGAGTTTACATTTTGTCCAAGAAGTGTTATTTCCTTATACCCTTCTTTTACAAGCTGCTTTACTTCATTTTCAATATCATCTGGAGTTCTGCTTCTCTCCCTGCCTCTTACGTAGGGAACTACACAATAAGTACAGAAGTTATTACACCCATACATTATTGTTACAAAAGCTTTAATTTTACTTAACCTATCTACAGGCAGTCCCTCTACTATACCTTTTTCCTTATCCCAAATTTCAATTATGGATTTTTCCTCTTGCTTAACTCTATTTAAGTATTCTGGCAGCATATGTGAGTTATGCGTTCCAAAAATTATATCTACAAAGGGAAACTTCTTGATTATAGTATTTGCCATATCATCTTGCTGCATCATGCATCCACAAATTGCAATAATTAAATTAGGATTTTTTTCTTTAACGACTTTTAAAGTCCAAAGGTTTCCGAAAACCTTTTGTTCTGCATTTTCTCTTACACAACAAGTATTAAATATAATTAGATCTGCACTCTTTTTATCTTCTGTTTTTTCATAACCACTTAATTTTAACATTCCTGAAAGTTTCTCAGAATCCTCTTCATTCATCTGACAACCCCAAGTTTCTATATAAAATTTTCTGATATTATTATCCAATTTACTTCACCTCTTGTACATTATATACTCCTTAACATTTGCTTTAGGCACATTCAAATAAATAACTAGTCAGTATGCTAGTCGTTAACAGAACCCTCTGATAGCACCACTATCATCAGAACCTGTTTCCTTGTATATTTCAAAATATACGTCGCATCTTTGACTTATTATTTATTTTCACATGCCTTAACTAATACATTATACTTTATTTTAATTTAAAATAAAAGCTTATGCTTTTCATAAACATAAATATTAGACTGTGGGAAAATTTTTAATAAAACAATTGAAAATATTATAAATTAATAGAATTTTTTTATCTATTATGAGAATACTAATATTGAAATAAATGCAATTATATAAAGGAGGTTGTTTTTATGTATGATGCAAAATTAGAAACTAAAGATGAAGAGTTAAAATATGAAACAATTAAAGATAGAATGTATTTTGAAAGGATACCTAATAGAAATCTCTTAAATACCCCAACATCATATGTTCCAATAGATAACCTTTTTGAATAAAAAATAGAGGAACTATTTAAAATAATAGTTCCTCTATTTCTTAGGCTTTTAATTTCCATTTATATATTTCCTTTTCTATTTTAAAGCCTACGGATTTATATAAATTTAAGGCAATAGTATTAGAAGTATCCACCCTAATAAATATACTTCTAAAATTAAAATTTTTGGCACGCAAAAGTAAAAACAATAGAAAAAGCTTACCATATCCTCTTCCTCTAAATTCATCCACTATACCAAAGTTAACAATTGTGGCAGCGCCATCGTTTATTATTATTTGTCCATAACCTATAACGAAATTGTTATGTTTTATAAAAAAGCATCCTTCTCTAAAATAATAACTTTGACACTGGTCAAAATAAATATCCTCTATAGATAAAGGAGTTCTTCCATCCTTTTTAAAAATAGAATTTTGTATAATACATCTTTTTTTCTCATCTCTATTGGGAACTAAATTTTCAATAACTATATTATCTTTCATTTTAAAATTATAATTATAATTTAAAGAACAACACATTTCTAATGTTCCATTGATTTTTTTAAAACCTATATCCTCTAAAGTTTTAAAATTATAATCATTTTTTTCACATTCATAGATAAAAATGCCTTTATTGCTTACTGAATTCAGTAACTTTTTATAACATTCTTTTAAATTCAAATTATTATTTGGTACTACATTCATTGCCTCTATGGTATATATAGCTCTAAAATTGCTTGTAGTCCAAATATATCCTATGGATTCTTCACCATAATTTAAAATCTTAACTCTCTTTCTCTGAAAGTATTTCTGAATAAAATTTAAATTATCATAAAAATTAAAAAAGTCCTTATTTAAACTATTAAATTTATATCTAAAAGCTACAAGTCTTTTTAGGCTATAAATATTTGTTTTATCTAAATTCATACAATTGTACATACTAACCCTCTTATATTTTCATACTAATTTAAGGCATTGTAAAAATATGCTAGCATCTTTAGCTTTCTATTTATAAGAATAAGTATAAATATTTATTTGATTATTGTCAATAAATTAACATATTGTAGAAATATTTAAACAATCTATTTACTAAAATATCAAATGGTTTACTTTTTATAAAACATAACAATCATTACATAAAATTATATAAATATAGCTTATATAAATCAATAAATTTTTGTTGCCTTTTATTAAACTTAATAATTTTCTTTAATCTATGAATATACTTATCTTCATCCCAGTTCTTAGTTTTAACGTATCTTTTTTTACCTAGTTTCCAAAACTTCCTTGGGAAAACAATTAATGAAAGCATGATTTCTAAATCTTCTAGTGAAAGTTTATTCACTGAATTATAAGCTTCAATTAAAATTTTAGCTTTATTAAAATCCCACTTATAGTAATTAGTATACATAAGTCTATTTATCATTTTGCCTAGATCATATACTTTTAAATTCATTACAATACTATCCAAATCTACAATATAGTATTCATCATCTTTTTTTATTATATTTTGATAATATACTATCAT
>NZ_BAEV01000126.1 GCF_000246895.1 Clostridium arbusti SL206
ACACGTAGTATATTAACTAATATAAATGTTAATTTTAGTGAGCTATTGTAAAAAGCCTAAGAAGGCCTATATTAATAATTATTTTCAAAATAATATTTCATAATTCTATTCTATGTTAAAATCAAATAACAAATTATATGCATATTTTAACTCTTTCTATTCTTCTCTTTTTAACTTCTTCTATTTGAAATATTATATTTTCATATTCAATACTCTTTGCTTCATTCTTTTTTGGAATTCTTCCCATTAAACTAATTAAAAAGCCCCCTATGGTATCGTAAGTTTTAGAAACTAAATTCAAATGTAAATGCTCATTTAATTCATGTAAAGGAAGTAATCCATTAACAATATAAGTATTATTATCAACCTTTCTTATATCTGGTTCATCATTATCATATTCATCTTCAATGTTTCCCATGACTTCTTCCACAAGATCTTTTATAGTAACTACTCCTGAAAATCCACCATATTCATCTATTAATATAGACATCTGATTCCTGGAACTCTTTAGTTCTTTAAATAATTCATTAATATTTTTTCTTTCATAAACAAAATAGGGTACATGCAATATACTTTTAATATCTACATCTTCAAAACCTTTTTTACGTGCCTCTATTAAAAAATCTTTAATATTAAGTATTCCTATAATATTATCAGTATCACCCTCATATACGGGTATCCTAGAATACTTCTTTTCTAGTAACTTATCTAAGAACTTGTTAACTGATTCATTTATATCAATTAAAAATACTTCAGTTCTTGGTGTCATGATTTCTTTAGCTAATTTATTCTCAGACTGAAAAATACTGTCTATCATCTCTTTTTCAGTTTCATTTATTATACCTTGCCTTTGCCCAGTTTCTATAAGTGATTTTATCTCATCTTTTGATACCTTTTCCTCTAATCTATCTCTATCCATCCCTGTAACATGAACTAACATATTTGTAGATATTGAAAGGATTTTTATAAAAGGATTTACTACTTTAGATAAAAATAAAATTGGCACTACAGAAAACATTGCAATAGCCTCAGATTTTTGCAGAGCTATACGCTTAGGAAACAATTCACCAAATACAAGTGTTATGTAGGATAACACTATAGTTATAACTACTAAGGCAATCGCTTCACTGTAAGGTATGTTTAAATTAATTAAGAATCTTGAAAACCTATTAGATATACCTGTGGCAGCAGAAGCACTAGAGAAAAATCCAGCCAGTGTAATTCCAACTTGAATAGTTGATAAAAATTTTGTTGGTTCCTCAATAAGCTTTTCTAATAGTTTTGCTTTCCTATTACCTTCTTGTGCAAGAAGCTTAATTTTATTTTTGTTTAAAGACACTATTGCCATTTCCGATGCTGCAAAGAATGCATTTATTAACGTTAAAATAGCAATTAATATGAATTGTGATATTATACTGCCGTTAGGCTCAGGCGCGGGTCCTGATTCCATTAAAATTCCCCCTCTAAAAATTTATAATATTACTATATATAATATCATAAAATTCAGTCTTTTTCACAATTAATTTTTTGCACATATAGAAATTTATACTATAAGGCATATGAAAATAAATAGTAAGTCAAATATACTAGCATACTGACTAGTTATTTATTTGAATATGCCTAAAACAAATTAGCCACTACTTTTGAGAAGTTATCCCAAATGTAATGGCTAAATAAGCTTTTGTATAAACTAAAGAACATATTTAAGTTCTAACTGTTCTAGAAGCTTTATATAATTTTCCTGAGTATGTTTTTCTTCTGCTTCTCTTTCAAAGACTTCACATTCTTCATCTATTTTCTTAAGAGTATCCTCACTTAGTCCGCGCCTTGCGAATGTGTAGGCTACATTGTTTTCTTTTTCGATATGCCTTTCTAGAAGGTGTGTATAGGAAACTGCATTTGCTATTACATCTACCTTAGCCTCTGCATCTCCATTTTTTACTTTTTCTAAAGCTTCTCTTAATTCTTTTATGAAAAGTCTTCCCATATCATGCTCTGCAAGCATACCATATTTAACAAGAGGTTCAGCTACACCGCCTATCTCGTCTATCATGCGATTAAATAACATTTTTTCTTCTTTACCATGATGATGTGCATCAGCATAATTTTTTATAAAAGAAATAATTTTTTCAAAGTCCTCATAATCAAATTCACCTGTATCCATAAGCTTAATACTAGCTTTTCTTACAACTAAAAGCATTCTTCTAATATTATTGTGCTCTTCCATCATTAAATTAATAGTATCCATACTGTTACCCCCTTGTTATTTTATTATCTCCCTCTTCATTACGAACATAGGAATATCCCGTATTACTTAAAAATCCATTTATCCATGCATATCTTAGAACATGAAAGTTTGCTACTTCTCCATTAACCTTATCCCAGTATTCCCTATGAATACAAGTTGTAGTATTCCACAAAAATTCATTTTCATCCTCAGAAACCACCTCATTAACTCTGTCACAAGGCATACCTTCAAGCATGTAGCTGTATATCAAATTGAATAAATCCTTTGGTGAAAAATTGCCTGTACCAATAGAATCCATAGTTTTTTTACCATTTTCATAATAGATATTTGCAATATCCTTAATATCAGTTCCCCTGTTGTCTACTAATTCAGTAACAATTGCAGCAGTTCTAACCTCTACACTGCTTATTTTCATCTGAAGCCAGCCATGAATGTTTCCTTGATCAATAACTTCTTCCAAAGCTCGTCTCTCCGGGTAACCATATTTTCTATAAGCTCCAGCTTTTATTTCTTCAACAGGAATATCTCTTCCCTCTGCAAAACTTAATATACTCTCTAATAAATCCTCATTTAATTGTATCTTGTTATATAATAAATAATGTATTTTCCCTAAAAATGCACTCATCCTGTATACCTCCAAATTATTTCATTTAATTATTAATTTCTTTAGTAATCTATATGTTGAACTTATATTAAAAGTAGAATGTATCTATATAACTACTTCTAATTTTTAATAATTTTAAAACAAGGCCTTGATGCAAATCAATATTTTCATTTACCTGTTCATCAACCTTACAAGCATTATTATATAGGGATTTTATATATTAATCGGTAACCTAGGATACCAAAAGTAAATGAATTTAAAAAACAAACCCATATGTAGATAAATACACATGGATTTGTCATCAGCATAAAGAACCGTGCAAAGCAGCTCTTTCAGTTTTCTCTCAAAAGTTTATACTTTGTTTAGATTTAGTTTAGATAAAGTAGAGATACCTATCTTAAAATATAATCAGGAAGTACTTCCAACCAAGTGACTTCTAAGATTAAGTTAGGATTCCCCCTCTTAGGCTTAGAAGTCACTTGTAAATTAAAGAATTTATCCTCTGACTAGTTACTGGATAATTCATCTAAACTTAGAGGGAGTACAAGCTCCCAATAAGTAAGATTCATTACTATAAGGCACATTCAAATAAATAACTAGTCAGTATGCTAGGCTATTTTGAATTCTACTGCGTCAGCAGAACCCTCTGATAGCACCACTATCATCAGAACCTGTTTCCTTGTATAATTCAAAATATACGTCGCATCTTTGACTTGTTATTTATTTTCACATGCCTAATTAATAAGTACACAACATTTAACAAAATATGAGGAGATGGAAAAAATGAAGTTTAAGAAAAAAACAGCTATGGCCCTGAGTTTTACTCTTGGAATACTTATGTTCGCCACTACTGCCATGGCAGAGGTAACTACTAAAAGTGGTTATGATCAACTCAAAGATTCATTGAAGTATACGGGTAAGGCAACTACTACTGGACTTTCAAGCGATACTTTAAATATGTCATTTATCATAAAAGATGGAAATACTACAGTATATTCTCGAAATTCTACAAATAAATATGACATAACAAATAAAGCCATGGAAAATGTAAGTGAAACTTATAATGGCTCAGATAAAACAGATAGTTATTACTATACTGATAAAAATACTCTAATAACTAAAGATACAGGCAACGGAATATCAGATCAATACGCGGTAACAAATTTTAAAGATGGTAAAAATGACAATAAGTGGCTAACAAATCCTTTTGATGAGGATAGAACTACAGATATAGAAAAAATAGCAGATGCTATTGTTGGAAATCTTAAGGACTCTGTTGTGGTTAATGAGAAATCAGATGGTTCTAAAGAACTCTCTAGTTCCTTAAACAATACTCAAATTCCTTCCATTGCAAATGCTCTAGTATCCTTTCAGTTTAAAAATTTATATGCAAATCCAAATGACACTAGATCTAAAATGCCTAAACTTACAAAAGATATATTTGTAAAAAGTGTAAGGGGTAATATGACTACAAACAAAAATGGATTAATTAAAACTGCCCTTGCATCAGGTGTACTTTCCGGTAAAGACAAAAACGGACAATCTCATGACTTAACTTTTGAATTACTGTTTAAGATATCTGATATAAATTCAACTAAAGTAAATAAGCCTGATTTAACTGGTAAAAAGACAACAGTTACTAATGCTTCATCCAATCCTGATAAAATTACTAACCCTGAAAAATATATTGGAAAATATACTAATGATTTAACTGAAGAAAAGGATGGTAAATTTATAAAAATAGGTGAAGCTACTGTAAATATCGAAAAGATGAATAGTAAAACAGTAAGCGGAACTTATGAAGTAAAATATATAAATGGTTATGAAAATAGAAATGAAAATTACATTTTTACCGGCAGTTTTTCAAATGGCAAAGATGCCCCTACTAGCAGTGCAAAATTAACCTTAACTAATAAAGATAAGAATACTACCACTGGTGATATATATATTAATCCTTATCAATCAGGTATAAATTTTTATCTTGAAAAAAATGATCCAAGATTTTTCAACTCAAGTTTTAATAGATTTTTTAACTAAAAACTTATTATTTAAAGATTTTAGTTAAACATAGTTTGTATTCTCACGAAAATTTCATTATAAAAATTAATGAAACTGCTGTCAGCTTAATTCCGCAGCAGTTTCAAATATTAATCTTTTGGAGGTGTTCCCCTTGGAAAAAGTAATTGAAATTAAAAATCTATGTAAAACTTATAAAAATGGACGCGGCATAGATGATATAAATCTTGATATATACAAAGGAGACATATTTGGTTTTCTTGGTCCCAATGGTGCGGGAAAAACTACTGCCATGAAAATAATGACAGGTCTTGTTAAGCCAAACAGAGGTGATGTTAAAATACTTGGTCACAGTGTTTTAACTGATTTTCAAGCAGCTATGTATAACGTAGGTTGCATCATTGAAACTGCTGAGGCCTTCCCATATTTAACTGCCTTTGAAAATCTAAAGCAGTTCTCAAGATATTATAATGATGTAGATAATAATAGAATTGAAGAAGTTCTAGAAATGGTAGGACTCTTAAAATATAAAAATGAAAAACCAACAAAATTTTCCCTTGGAATGAAGCAAAGACTTGGAATTGCAGCAGTCCTCCTTTCAAGGCCAAAGGTTATAATTTTAGATGAACCCCTAAACGGCATGGACGTAGAGGGAATGATAAGTGTAAGAAATATTATTAAAAATCTAGCGGAAAAAGAAGGTACTACTTTTTTTATTTCAAGTCACCTCATTCATGACATTGAATTAACTTGTACACGCATAGGTGTTTTATATAGTGGAAAGCTTATTAATGTGGATACCACTGAAAATATATTAAATAACTACGCTTCCCTTGAAAATTATTTTGTAAGTGAGGTAGAGAGAAATGGTAGAATTTAAGGCAACTTTAATAAATGAAATGGAAAAACTATATAAGAAGAAAAAGGCTTTAGTGGCAGTTATACTCTCCTTAGCCTTTATTATATTTGGTCAAATTTTTATATCTGTAGTTAGAAATAATTTTGGAGTTCAGGGAGTTTCCAGTAATGAGTTTCCCTTTCTCATTCTCTCTATAATAGTAAACACACTGCTTCCACTATTTGTAGCTTTAGTTACTATAGACAGTTTTTCAGGTGAGTATTCTCAGAATACCATGAAGATAACTCTTACAAGACCTGTTACAAGACTAAAACTATATTCAGCAAAAATAGTATCCATATGTATATTTGTATTCTCAATTTTAATGCTATCAATGATATTTTCAGTAGTCTCTGGACTTATATTTAATTCAAATTCCTTTAATTTTATAGGTATTTTAAAAATAATATTATCCTACATAGTAACCTTATTTCCAATGATAGTTTTGTGCCTAATGATTGTACTATTTGCAAATATATTAAAAAATGGTATAGCTGTATTCTTCTTATCCATACTTATGTTTGTAGCTTTTAAGGCCCTTGAAATTTTGTTTTCAGGCTATTCAGGCCTATTGTTTACATCCATATTCGGTTGGTACAACTTGTGGATTATGGACAATGTACCTTTCTTTAAGATATTCCGTCAATTTATGATGCTGATAAGTTATGCTATAATACTATTTACAGCAGGATATTTTATGTTTGATAAAAAGGATTTTTAAATTATAGGGCATATGAAAATAAATAACTACTAAGTATACTAGTCTATTTAGCTTCACCTGCCTAGAAAAAGGTATTAAAATGGATATTAAAAAGCGTTTAGTTATATACAACAGTTTAACTATAGTAATTCCACTTGTAACTACTATAGTAACCCTTGTATTTATATTTATTTATTCAAATTTATTCAAAAGTGACATGAACTATGACAGTTTTAAAAAGACTGCCTTTATAAATTCAGAAATACTAAATGTAACCAAGGATATATCTCAATCAGATACTAAAAGTATTGAAAATGATGATTTCAAAAACTACTTAAAGGAAAAGCTATCAATTATCGATGGTAAAATTATAATAAGTAAAAATAGTAGTGTTTTGTATTCATCTGATAATATGACTAGTATTGATATTGCAACCTCTTTGCAGGAATCCAAAAGTAAATTAGGAGAACCTGTAGTTATAAATAATACTTACTATTCCCTGAGCTCCTTTCCCATAGTATTTAAAGATAGCAGCCGCGGAAATATATTATTTTTAACTCCCATTGGAAAGGAATCAAATATATTTAAAAAACTTATTCTAATTATCATACTTGTATTTTTTACTTCCTATATAATAGTTAGTATTATTGTATCCTACATATTTTCCAAAAAAATACTAGATCCTATAGCTCTATTAAAAAAGGCAACTGCACAAATAAAAGATGGTAATCTGGATTCTGAAATAGTAGAGAGCGGAGATAGAGAAATAAGAGAACTGTGCACAGATTTTGAAGAAATGCGCATAAAGTTAAAGGATTCTATCTATATGAAGATGAAGTATGATGACAATAGAAAGATGCTGGTATCCAGTATTTCTCATGATTTAAAGACTCCACTATCCTCTATAGAAGGTTATGTGGAAGGCATTTTAGATGGAGTAGCAAAAAGTCCTGAAAAATTAGAGCATTATTTAAGAACTATAAATTTAAAAACAAGACAAATGGATGCTATGATTAACGATTTGCTTCTCTATTCTAAACTGGACCTTAAGCAAATACCCTTTAACTTTGAAAAAACTGATATTGGAGAATATTTTAGCTATTGCATTGAGGAAAGTTCCCCAATTCTTGAGAAATCTAACATAGCTATTAAATTTGAAAATAAACTTCAGTTTTCAAAATACTTTATGGTGGATAGAGACCGATTTAAACGAGTTATACTGAACATTATGGATAACTCAAGAAAATATATGAACAAGGACAAAGGAGAAATAACCATACTCCTTAGAGAAACCAATACCAGCATTATAATTGAACTAAAAGATAATGGTGCTGGCATTGAAAAACAAGATGTAAATAAGATATTTAATAGATTTTATAGATCAGACTCTTCAAGAAGCAATGCTAAGGGAAGTGGTCTAGGTCTTGCTATAGCAAAGCAAATTGTAGAAGGACATAAAGGTACTATATGGGCTAATTCTCAGCTGAATCAAGGAACTAGCATAATAATATCTCTTGGAAAAATGTAAAGGAAGTGCACCTATGAAAAAAATTTTGATAATTGAAGATGATTTAAGTATAGCAGAATTACAAAAAGACTATCTGGAACTTAACGATTTTCAGGTTACTATATGTGAAAATGGAATAGAGGGTTTGAATACACTTAACAAAGGTGATTTTGATCTGTTAATCCTAGATCTAATGCTGCCTAAAATGGACGGCTACTCTATTTTACGAAGCATACAAGATGAAAAGGATATTCCAGTACTTTTGGTTTCTGCAAAGAAAGAAGAAATTGATAGAATCAAAGGCTTTACTCTAGGTGCAGATGACTACATAACAAAACCTTTTAGCCCTAGTGAACTGGTAGCCAGGGTAAAATCCCATATTGCAAACTACGAGAGAATAAAAAATAAATTCAACAAGGTGAAAGTAAACAAACTAGTTATAAGAGGTTTAGAAATACATAAGGATTCAAGACAGGTATTCATAAATGGCAAGGAAGTGAATTTAGCTCAAAAGGAATTTGACCTTCTATTATACATGGTTGAAAATCCAAACAGAGTATTCAGTAGAGAAGATCTATTTGAAGAAATATGGGGTCTTGATTCTTTAGGAGACAATGCCACTGTTACAGTGCATGTAAGAAGAGTTAGAGAAAAAATAGAACCTTCCCCATCCAGCCCCCAATACATAGAAACAGTATGGGGTGCTGGATATAGGCTTAGAGTGTAAGACTTATACTTTAAAAGGCTGTTAACATATTATTTATGTCAACAGCCTTTTAAAGTTTTATTCTAAAACTTTTTAATTCATCTTATAATTATATAAAATTTTATATATCTTCAGATCTCTCATCACTTTTTGTTATTTCTTCTGAAGTATCTGGAGTATTAATTTCCAAAGTACTTTCTTCATTAAATTGTTCATCTTTAAATAAATGTTTTGAAAGTTTTGTATTAATTATACCAATACCTACTAATACAAATGATATACCTCCGTAAATGCCAATTGAATTAAATATTGCTGGCAATAATTGCGATGGTATAAGTTGTTGTTCAACCGTGGCAGCGCTATATCCTTGAGATACATATTGACTAATTGTAGTTTTAAATATTATAACATTATCCACTAATAATCCAATTCCAATAAGGGCTACAACGATAGCTGCAACATATAATATCACAGAACTAACTATTTTCTTTGATTTTTTTACCTTAGTTTTCTTCTCATAATTCATAATAATTCTCTCCATTCTACCTATATGTTTTTAATTTAGTTAGGCATATGAAAATAAATAGTCAGTCAAAGATGCCACGTATATTTTGAAGCCTACAAGGAAATAGGTTCCTCAGATAGTGAGCTATCTGAAGGTTCTGTTGACGCAGTAGGATTTAAAATAGACTAGCATACTGACTAGTTATTTATTTGAATGTGCCTTACCATAGATTATGTATTGTGCATGCTAAAATCTTTCAAGCTCCTCATTTTAACCCCCTATATATTAATTAAATTTTTGGCATCGAAGAGCGGAATCGAACCACTGCTACAGATGATTTTTGCGCATAATCACACCTGCCCTCTTCCTTGAGGAACTTCGATATATTATTTCTTGTTTCTATATATACATATTAACTAAATATTGTGGTTAAAGTATCAAATAGCTATGTGAAATTTATGTGATTTACATAGCTAAGAAATAATAACAAAATTAAAAAGGTTTCTAAAATTTCTTTGAACTTTAAAAACCTTTTTATGTATATCCTCAACCCAATTAATATACTCGCTTTATCCCACTAACTAACCATAAAGCTTCCCTTAATACTTATATATATAACTAAAGGGGTAATCTTTATATTTATATAATAACAAGCTATTGTTACAGTTTAATCTCAATATTATGTATATTAATTTAATAATATATTTAAGATAAAATACCATAATTTTTTATCTATTAAAATCTCTTGTAAGTCATCAT
>NZ_BAEV01000125.1 GCF_000246895.1 Clostridium arbusti SL206
GCCAAGTAAGCCATGCATTTGCAGTTCTAAAATTCAGATGGGGTAAAAGAATCCACACCTGAATTAAGAACTTGCTTCAATTTTTTTACACTATATTAATTGCAATTTTCTATAGACAAATACTGAACGTTTAGTTTATATTTATATAATATACTAAACGTTCAGTATTGTAAAGCGTATTTTTTAATTTTTTAATATATAATATACGTATAGTTTTAAAATTCACTTATAATAATATAAGGAGGTATTTATAATGGATAAAAAATTAGGACGTCCTCGTTGTGAAAAAACAAAAACAGATATTCTTACTGCTTCATATGACTTATTAATTGAAAATGGGTTTGGAGCAGTAACCGTCGAAAAGATTGCTGGAAGAGCTGGCGTTAGCAAAGCTACTATTTATAAATGGTGGCCAAATAAAGCTGCTGTTGTTATGGATGGTTTTTTAAATGCTACCAGTGTGAAGCTTCCAATACCTGATACAGGATCAACTATTGATGATATGTTCATTCAAGTCAATAATTTTGTAAAATTTCTAATTAGTAGGGAAGGAAATGTAATTACTGAAATAATAGCTGAAGGACAATTTGATCCAAAGCTCGCTGATGTATATCGTAAAGCATATTTTAAGCCTCGCCGAAGTATTTCAAAACAAATTTTAGAACGTGGAATTTCAAGAGGGGAATTAAGAAAAAATCTGAATATAGAGTTAACTATTGATTTAATTTGGGGACCTGTATTCTATAGATTATTGATAACTGGAGAAGTGCTTGATGATATTTTTGTAAAAAACTTGATAAATTATGTATTTGAAGGAATCAAACTGAATTTTTAGAAAAGCTTATTTTGAATTAAGATCTTATAAAATAAATAGAGAATACTCTTATTCCTTCAAAGAGCATTTTCTATTTATTTGAATATGCCTAATTACTTATGCACTTTCTAAATCTAATCTCTTCCATATGAAATAGGACAATCCCCATGACAGAACAAATAGACCAACTAGCAAATATCCAATGCTCCCGAAATCAAGATTAATTATCCATTTCCAGATACCACTGTTTAACCCCAGCTTAGGTGCTAATATTTGAGTTAATTCAATAAATCCTATACATAATGCTGCCACTACAGATATTCCAGTAATAGATAGATTATAGTATATTTTACGCAGCGGTGTTGAAAATGCCCAATTATAAGCATTAGTCATGAATATTCCATCTGCAGTGTCCATAAGACTCATTCCAGCAGCAAAAATAATTGGCAAAGCTATTAGAAGAGTAACTGGAACAGCTTGAGTAGCTGCATTTACTGAGATAGCCAAAAGTGCTACTTCAGAGGCAGTATCAAATCCCAGTCCAAATAAAAAACCAAGGGGATACACATGCCAACTTTTATTGATAAATTTATAAAGCGGCCCTAAAAAACGTGAAATAAAACCTCTGTTTATCAAAAGCTTGTCTAATTGTTCTTCATTATATTTGCCTTTACGCGTAATGCCAAAAATTTTATAGACATCAAACCATATATACAAATTCAATATTCCTATTAGTAAAAGAAATCCCCCAGATACTGATGTACCAATTATGCTTCCAATCTCTTTTATTTGTGGAATATTTACTTGGGCCCACTTCATAGAAAAAGTAGTTATTATAACCATAATAAATACTACAGAAGAATGTCCAAGCGAAAAGAAAAATCCAACACCTGTAGGCTCTTCTTTTTGCTGTGTTAACTTGCGAACAGTATTATCAATTGCTGCTATATGATCTGCATCAAAAGCATGCCTCAGTCCAAGAGTATATACTAGGAAACCGAACCCCAACATTTGAGGATATTTGCCAACATGAACTACTAGTATTGCTACACCAACTATATGCAGTATTACAACTACTATTGCATAATAAATCCATTTAGTATTTTTATTCAATTTAATATCTATTTTAATCACCCTCTTAAAAACAAATACCATTTATTAAACCCTACATTCATCCAATAATACTGCTTGCTAAACCTTCAACTTTCAAATAATAAATTTTAACACTATCACTAGTAATTTTTTCTTGTATAAAGGCTTATTTGTACCATTCTGTATCAAATAAGCCCCTATACTTAATATTATCAAATTGACATTATTGAAATTTATTCAAATAACGCCTTAACATTTTTTAATTCCTTACGAATTGAAATACCTTGTGGACAATGAGTTTCACATTTTCCACACTCTACACACTTTGATGCTAATTGATCTCTAGATCTAATCATCATATTATAAGTTTCATCTTTACCAAACATACTGTAATTATTATAAGCAGTAAAACATCCTGGAATATTTACACCTGCCGGACATGGCATACAGTATCCACAGGCTGTACAGCTAACCTTCACTTTGCCTTTAATGATATTATTCACTTTATCAATTAGTTTTAATTCCTTGTCTGTTAATGAATTTGCTTCTGTTTCACTGGCTATTTTTATATTTTCTGTAACCTGATCCATTGAATTCATACCACTGAGAATAACTGATACTTCTGGATGATTCCATACCCATTTTAGCGCCCATTCTGCTGGTGTCCTCTTCATATCCGCTTGATTAAAGGCAGCTTTAGCTTCCTGTGGAATGTCATTAACAAGCTTGCCTCCTCTAAGTGGTTCCATAATTGTAATTCCAAGCCCTCTTTCAGCAGCATACTTTAATCCTTCTGTTCCAGCCTGAAACTCCTCATCTACGTAGTTGTATTGTATCTGGCAAAATGACCAATCATAGTAATCTACTATTTCTTTAAAAAGATCTAATTTATCATGAAATGAGAATCCTGCATATTTTATTCTACCGTCTTTTATAGCAGAATCTAAAAATTCATCAATTCCATTTTCTTTTAGTCTATCCCAATCCTTTCGGTTAAGTGAATGTACTAAATAAAAATCTATATGATCAGTTTGAAGACGTTCTAATTGTTCATTTAAGTATTTATCCATATCACTTCTTGTTTTTATAAGCCAACTAGGAAGTTTTGTAGCTAATTTCACTTTTTCTCTATAACCATCTTTCAATACTTTTCCTACAAATGGTTCACTGGCACCGCCCTGACCCATACCTGTTCCATGATAAGGATAGGCTGTATCTATATAGTTTACTCCCCTATCAATTGCACTGCGAACTAACTTTATGGATTTTTCTTCATCAATATCAGTTGGTTTTCCCCCTGGAAGTAGCGGAAGCCTCATACATCCAAATCCCAATATTGAAACCTTTTCATTTGTCTTTCCAAAATTTCTGTATAACATTTATAAACCCTCCCTTGAATAAATGATGAGATCTAATTATAATTTATACAATTCTATATTGTAATAAATCTCATCATAAAAACATTATAAATCTTAGGGTGAACTCTAAGTCAAGAGTTTTTATAAAAAAAGTATAATTTTAATATGTATCCTTTATAATTTCTCTTGTTACTTTTGCTAATCTCTTAATACCCTCTTCAATGATTTTTTCATTGGAATTTGTATAGTTCAACCTTAATGTGTTGCTATCTTTTTCATTAGCATAAAATGAATCACCAGGTACAAAAGCGACATTTTCTTTAGCTGCAAGATCGAGTAATTCTAAGGATGAAACTCCTTCCGGCAGTGTTATCCAGAGGAACATGCCACCTTCAGGTTTTGTACTTTTTACCTCTTTCGGGAAGTATCTTTCAATCATTGATACCATACAATCCCTTTGTCCCTTATACAATTGCTTAATTTTTTTTATATGTTTCTCAAGATCGTTATCTATTAAGAACTGATATACTACTCTTTGTGAATAATAATTACTATGCAAATCAGCTGATTGTTTTGCAATTATTAATTTTTCCATGATTTCACCTTTAGCACATATCCATCCAAGCCTCATTGCCGGAGCTACTATTTTAGAAAATGACCCTAGCATAATTGAATTATCTTCCAAATAACTTCTTATAGGAGGTAAATCCTGTCCCATAAACCTTAGTTCACCATAAGGATCGTCTTCAATAACAACCGTATTATATTTTTTTAGAATGTTTGCTGTTATTTTTCTATTTTCTTCTGAATATGTAATGCCAGAAGGATTTTGGAAATTGGGAACTGTATAAAACAACTTAGGTCTATGCATATCCAAAGAACTTTCTAGTAAATTAGTATCAACACCATCATCATTCACAGGTACAGAAGTAAAAACTGGTTCAAAAATTGAAAATGCCTGTATTGCCCCTAAATAACCCGGACGCTCAATAAGAATATTGTCATCTTTATTCAATAGTACTTTTCCTATTAAATCTAGTCCTTGCTGTGATCCATTTGTTATCAATATCTCGTCAGCATCAATCTTCAACCCAAATCTCTTAAAATATCTTTCTGCGATATATTGTCTTAAAGGAAGATAGCCTTCAGTTGTACTATACTGAAGTACATCATTAGCATTTCCATTTAAAACCTTTTGTGAAGCTTCCTGTATTTCTTTAACCGGGAAAGATAAAGGATTAGGAAGACCGCCTGCAAAAGATATTACTTCAGGATTTTCTGTTACTTTGAGAATTTCCCTTATAAACGATTTTTTAACATTGTTCATTCTTTCAGCAAATACTATACTCATTAATACCTCACCACTTTCTAAAAGTTTTACTGTTTAGAGAAAATAAAAAAACCCTCCGTCCTATAATAATATATAGGGCGAAGGGTGAATCTTCGTGGTACCACCTAATTTTGTACAAATGTACACTCTCAATATAATGCGGGCATATATACCGACACTATTTCCCTTTTAACAGTGGGAACTCCGTTAAAGCCTACTCACTCACATAAAGCTTTCAGTTTAAAGCTCCGTGGCTACTTTCATTACATCAATCATGGGAAATTTCCACCATCATTCCCTCTCTTTATTTCAACAATGTAGTTACTCTTCCACATCAATGCCTTTGGTTATGTTACTTTATTATAGATATAGTATCAATATTATATGATACTGTCAATATAATTCTTTATTTTTGAAATTGACATCCCTATATAACAATATATTATTAACATCTATTCATTTATTTTTAATGTATGTTCACTCATAATTAACAAATATTTTACATTGAAAAAAATTCAACAATATACTACAATTAGACATATTACACATAAGGAGGAATTTATCATGAAGCTAAGTGACAATAATTTACTAAAACGTAGATGGTTTCAAGTCTTAATTGCAATTATTATCTTTTTCATCTTAGTATTTACGTCGATTAGAGCCGGCGGAATATTTTTAATTATGTGCTCAGTTCTATATGGTTTTTACTTATTTAAGAAAAGTAAAAAATTTAAACAACGATCAAAAATTATAAAATCTCTCTGTACTATAGGGCTTTTATTTTTACTCCTCTTCGGTGCATTATTTACATCAATTTCACCAGCTGATCAGAAATCTCTGGCTGCTAACAATGCAGCTAAGGCACAGCAAGAGTTAAATGCTAAACAAAGATCACAAGCTGCTGATGCAGAAATTCAGACTAAAGCCAATGCAAAAGCTAAGACTGATGCAGAGATTCAGGCTAAAGCCGATGCAAAAGCTAAGGCTGATGCAGAGATTCAGGCTAAAGCCGATGCAAAAGCTAAGGCTGATGCAGAGATTCAGGCTAAAGCCGATGCAAAAGCTAAGGCTGATGCGGAGATTCAGGCTAAAGCCGATGAGGAGAAGGCACAAGCTGATGCCCAAGCTAAAGCTCAAGTTGAAGCTCAAGCTAAAGCTGACGCTCAGGCCAAGGCAAATGCTGAAGCTCAACAAGCAGCTCAATCTCAAGCTGCTGCAAAAACTCAACAGGCTGTTTCAAATAATACAAACTCAAATTCTCCATCTGGACAATCTATTTCTTCAAATGAGCAAGGCTTAATTAAGGGTCATATAGATAGTAAAGGTACTAAGATATATCATCTTCCTGGTGATCCTTACTACAATAGGACCAAAAATGTTAGTCAATGGTTTAAAACAGAACAAGAAGCTCAAGATGCTGGGTACAGGCATATATTGAGATAAAATATTTGTTATATTAGATATCACAACGATTTACATAAAAGTAGGATTTAACACTAAAATCAATTTAATTTTAGTATTAAATCCTACTTTTTTAACTTTTAACATTCTACCTTATTATACTAACTATCTCATCACTACTTCTAGCCTGACCCATTCTAGGAAAAATAGTTTTACACACAAATTGAACAGCTATAACTACTAGTGCTATGGACTTGCTATCAATAAATTCTTCCTTCATGCAATTTTTCACATTTCTTTTTCAACTGATGTGCTTCCCTTATTAAGCAGTTTTGTGAACTGGTTTTTTCTTCATATCCATACTTTCATCAGATGCTTCATTTTGTACTTTTAACTTTTTGTATACCTTGTTATATACCCAAATAGCATTCAAAAAAAGCAATGAACTTGTTATAAAAAATACATATCTTATTCCTAAATGAGCTGCAATCTGTCCTCCTATCACAGAACCTGCAAAGGTTCCAAGATAAAAAGCCGATATATTAAAACCAAATACTCTACCCGTGAGAGCCTCTGGTGTTATCTTCTTCAGCAAAGTATTAATAGATGGTGTTAATCCTGCTGTGGCAATACCAAGAGCAAACCTAAGAATCATTAGCTGCCATGGATTCTTTACAAAAGCCTGTGGTATAAATATTATCCCAGCTATGATAAGAGCCACAAGTACAACTTTCTGTGGTCCTATTTTATCAGAAAGCATTCCAAGCCTTGGCGCCGCCAAAATGCTGGCGAGACCAGAAGCCGAAAAGGCCATGCCAGAAATCAATGCAATATGTGATGTCTCCTTTGCTAGCTGTGATATATAAACTGTCATTATTGGTTCTACGGAATAATAGGCAAGTTGCAAAACAAAAGAAGTTACAAACATAGTGGCTATTAGATTAGAGTTAGGTAATTGTTTCCAAACTTCCTTCATAGTTAAAACCTTTTTCTTTTCCTCTCTAACAAAATTCTCCTTTACGAAAAATAATGTAGTAAAAAAAGCAACTAGCATCAATCCACCAGTGAGAAAAAAAGAAAATTGTAAACCTAATATTTCATCTAAATATCCTCCCAGTAATGGTCCAAGTAAGGATCCTGAGATAGCTGCTGTAGATAGTACACCTAGAGCCCAACCGGCATGTTCCTTTTCTGTTTGAGTTGCTATAAGCGTAGTGCAAGCTGTACTATAACCTGTTATAACTCCTTGAAGTATCCTTAGTCCAATTAATTGATATACATTTTGTGCAAGTCCCATACTTCCAACTACAATTGACATTCCTAAACTAGCGCGTAAAAGCATAGGCTTTCGTCCAAATTTATCTGCTGCTGCTCCCCAAATAGGAGAAAAAATTGCTGACACCATAAAGGTAACCCCAAAGGCAATTCCCGAAACCTGTGCCACCGCTGATGTATCATGAATACCAAGATGCCTTATATAAAGAGGCATTATTGGCGCTATCTGACTCATTCCTATAAGCGTTACAAATGTTCCAAACCAGCATACTATTAAATTTCTTTTCCAAGTTTTCAATAGGTAACCTTCCTTCGCATTTCTTAGATAGTGACGTAACCGCTCTTTAACCCCACCTAACAAAAGCAGAGAATCAAAACCTTTAAAATTTTGTGTGAATCCCCTTCTCAGGGTATAATAAAATATTAGAGCGAATAGTCATTAGACAATATTGTATTACATACTAAACATTATATCTTAGTATTTTTTACTATTATATACTATATTATAAGGTCAGGAAGGCCTTATTACCATGTAGTATTTTAATTTTCATGGACATTCTTATTGTAAAATTCTCTTGGACTTACTCCTTCTATCTTCTTAAATAACCTGCTAAAATAGAATTCATCTTTAAAGCCAATTGTTTCAGCTATTTCTTTTACTTTCCTATCACCTTCGCTCATAAGCTCTTTTGCTTTATCTATTTTCATCTTGTTAAAAAATTCAATAACTGAATATCCTGTAGTATCTTTAAATATTCTGGATAGATAAGTTGGTGATAGTGATATAATTTCCGAAAGTTCAGTAAGTGTAACTGCAGAAGATATATTTTCATGCATATATTTTATAATCTTTTCTACCTTTAGAGTTATAGCATAATTTTCTCTTTGCCTTTTTAAATTATCATTAATTTCGAATATTAACTGCTGCAGAATAGTTTTAGATAAAAATTCATAGCTGGGAAGCTTTATATTCCATGTATCAATAAGCTTCTTAAAGGTATTAAAAATAGGATAATAATCTTTAAATTCCTGCATATCATTAAACTTAAATGCTCCGCCCTCAGTTGTAAGACTCCATTTATTATCATAAAAATTAACATGTACAAAGCTAAAGTGAACAGATAAAAATTTAATTGGATCACTTAAATCTGCTTCAACAGAATGTAGCAAATCTGGTTTAAAATAAAAAAGCATTCCATTTCTTGCAGAATATCTTGTATTTCCAACAGTTATATTTCCCTTACCACCTGTTACTAAAAATAATTCATGATGCTTAATTTTCCTCGTAAATTTACTTTTCTTTTTCCAGTCCTCATAGTTTTCTCTGTGGTTGCAGTAATGAATATGAAAATACAAATCATTTTTGTTCATAATAATCACCTCAAATCAACAAAGTTCTAAGCTATAAATATCTTAATGATATTATATCATATCTATAAGTTATTCTTTTTATCCTATAACTAGTTACTTAACAATTAATTTTACTTAATAGAAGTACAAATTACTACTAAGTAAGCTTAATTGATAATTTCACATAGTGAATTAATCCTGAATTTGATTTTGTGTGAATTACTTTCACACAATGTCATGTTAGTATTAGAGCAGGCAATCATCCGACAAATTTAGTTATCCACAGAGAAAAATGATATAATATCGGCTATTTAGCAGAACTGTGCGATTGTTGTCCACATTATCCACAGAATTGTGGACAACTTGTGAGTAACTTTTTTATAATGTTGAAAAGTAAATCCATACTTGTTGTTAAAAACTATTTTTCTAATTAATATCCACAGATTTTTCAATAAAAAAATACACTAGTGTTTCCACTAGTGCTTTGTAAAATTATACTTGAAGGTTGATACAGTAATTTATAATATACCTTATATGTTAAGAACAGTTTAGCTTCTTGTAATGTCTATGTTAATTTTCTGTTTATTAGCAATGAATCCATTACTAAATCTACTTTAGTAAACTTGACAGTACATCAGGATAATTAGTTATGATACCCTCTATGCCTAGTCTCATAAGTATTCTCATATACTTCTCCTCATTCACAGTAAAAGCATTTATAGCTATTCCCCTCTTTCTAATATTCTCTACTATATCCTTATCCATAACAGAAGCAAAATGAGGATGAAGTGCATCAGCCCCTACCTTCTCTGCATACTCTTCTGCCTTATAAAGATTAGCTGCATATAAAAGACCTGTTTTTATGTTATTATCTATATCCTTAACCTTTTTCATAGAATAATGATTAAAGGATGACAGTATTACATTGTCCTCTAACTTATACTCACATATTTTTTCTATAACTCTCTTCTCAAGGTTTTCATAATTGATTATGCCATTCTTTAGCTCAATGTTTATAAGTAAATCTTTATCCTCAACATAGTCTAAAAATTCATCTATATCAGGTATTCTACTGTTTTGAAACTCTTTATCAAACTTTATACCTGCATCTAGTTTTTTTATTTCATCATAGGTTAAATTTTTAATAAATCCCTGCCCATTAGTAGTTCTATCCACTCTTTCATCATGACATACTACAATTGCACCATCACTTGTAATATGCACATCTGTTTCAATTCCATCACAGCCAGCTTCCACTGCCTTTTCAAAGGCTATCATAGTATTTTCAGGGTATTTCCCGCTAAATCCCCTGTGGGCAATATTTAGACTTTTAAACATATCGCTAATTCTCCCTCTATAATTAATTAATTTATACTTGCAGTGTTTGAAGCAAGTTCTTAATTCAGGTGGGGATTCTTTTACCCCATCTGAATTTTAGAACTGCGAATGCATGGCTTACTTGGCGTTGGACT
>NZ_BAEV01000124.1 GCF_000246895.1 Clostridium arbusti SL206
AAAACGTTCCTAAATATTAATAAGAAGAATATTAATATAGTATAGAATTTATAGGAAAGATATAAAATTACAATGTTTATCTTCTTATTGAAAAATAGAGTAGTATTTCTGTAAATGATCTATAGATTGTTATTGTTGAAATTAACTGTTAGGCATGTGAAAATAAATAGTAAGTCAAAGATGCGACGAATATTTTGAATTGAGCAAGGAAGCAGGTTCCAAGGATAGTGGGCTATCTGAGGGTTCTGCTGACGCAGTAGAACTGCAAATGCATGGCTTACTTGGCGTTGAACTCCCCCTTGAAGAAAAGTAGAGAGCCCAAATTTTAATTTGGTGCGAATCACTTTCACAGAGTGCGTGGGATACTTACGCCAAGTTAGTCAGGTCAAAATAGGCTAGCATACTGACTAGTTATTTATTTGAATATGCCTTAACTAATAAGTAATGAAAGGGGAGTAGTATGAAGAGAGAATTAACTCCTAAAGATGTTATATATAAGATAGATATAAATAATAGTAAAGATAATTTTAATAATAGTATTATGCCTCAATACAAGGATATATACGATAAGATGAAGCAGATAATCGACATTGATAAATATGGATATAATATTTATATAGTGGACGAATTTAATAAAGAAAAATTAAATGATATTATACAATATATTAAAAAGTTATATGTTAAGAAAACCAATCCTAAGGATATTTGCTATGTGGTAAGTGATAATGAAAAGATACCAAAAGTTATCTTTATGGATAATGGAAATGGAATTTCATTAAAAAGAGCTGTTGAAGAAATCAAAGAATTATACAAAGATTTTATAGATAGTTTTTATGATAATAGTAGTAATGATAAGGAAAAAGAGGTAATAATAGATAAGATACAGAAAAAGAAAAATAAATTAATAGATGAGCTTATTGAAAAAAGTCATAGTGAAGGCTTTGAAATAAAAACCACTGAAGATGGGTTTAGTTTTATACCTATGAAAGAAGACAAGAAGTTAATGACAGAAAATGATTATGACGTATTAAGTGCTTCTGAAAAGGATACTATTTTATCAAAGATAAAAGAACTTAGGGTTCAATCAAAGAATATACTAGAAGAACTTAAAGTCATTGAGGACGTAGAGATTGAAAAGATAAAAAATATATTTAGAGTGTATTTTGATACCAAATTAAAGAGTAAAAAAGATGAATATTTTGAGAAATTTAAAAATAATAAGGATGCTTATTCTTATATAGAAACTATATTTGAAGATATAGAAAAAAATGTAGTAGATAATTACAGCATAAATTATGATGAAGATGAAGAAAATATTATAAATATTATATCTAAGTATTATGTAAATGTGCTTGTTGATAATAGTGAAAATATAACAGCACCAGTTATTTATGAAGATGATCCTAATGTAAACAATCTTATAGGAAGCATTGAGTATGAAAATCATAACGGTAATTATGTAACAGATGTAAGTCTTATAAAAGCTGGATCCATTTTAAAGGCAAATGGAGGATGTCTTATAATTAGAATGGATAATTTAGTAAATAATCCTTCCGCCTATTATTATTTAAAAAAGGCATTATTAAATGAAAAAATTAGTTTTGACTATAATAGAGGATATTTAGAAGCCATTTCTTTAAATGGATTAAATCCAGAACCAATAAATATAGAGGAAAAAGTTGTTGTTATTGGTGATTATCATACCTACCAGATGTTATATAATTATGATAATGATTTTAAAAATATATTTAAAATAAGAGCGGAATTCAAACCAGATATAAAGATAAATAATGAGAATAAGTCAGTATTCTTTAAATATATAGAAGGTTATTCAAAGAATAATCATATTGAAGCTATATCAGAAGAAGCTATTAATAAGATAGCTAAGTTTTTATCTAGGAAAGCAGAAAGCAGAAATAAATTATTTCTTGATTATATAGAGATAGATAAAGTGTTAATGCTTTCTAATAATAATGCTAAGAAGAATAAGAGAAATGGAATTGAGGCAGAAGATATAGATAAATATATTAATAGTAACAGTGAATTTCAAGATGAAATTTTTGAAATGTATAAAGAAAATAAGATTTTACTAGATGTGACAAGTAAAAAAATAGGGCAAATAAATGGATTGTCTGTAATTGATGCGGGGTATATAATTTTTGGTAAGCCTAATAGAATAACTTGCACTTGCTACAAAGGCGATGGGAATATTATTGATATTCAAAAGGATAGTAATCTAAGTGGAAGTATTCATTCAAAATCAATCAACATTCTAAAGGGATGGATAAACAGTACTTTAGGTGATTATAAGAGATTGAGTGTGGATTTTCATTTGTGTTTCGAACAGGTTTATGGACAAATAGAAGGGGATAGTGCATCTGTAGCAGAAATATTAGTTATGATTTCTGCTATTAGCAGAATACCCATAAGACAAAATATAGCAGTCACTGGTTCCATAAATCAATTTGGTGAAATACAACCTATTGGTGGAGTTAATGAAAAAATCGAGGGCTTTTTTAACGTATGTAAAATATTAGATGATATTGAGGGAAAGGGTGTTCTAATACCATCAAGTAATGCTGACAATATAGTTCTTAATGAAGAGGTTGAAGATGCAGTAAAAAATAATAAGTTTCACATTTACACTATGGAAAATATAAATGATGCTATGGATACAATGATGGGAGAGGGATCTCTAAACTCCTATAAAATTATAAAATTTGCAAAAGATGAGATGGATAAATATAGAACTGGTTCTGAAAGTAGAAAATAATGAATATTCAAATCTAAATTGCTCATAATAGTTATAAACAAAAATTTATTATGAGTAAGGGGATTTTTATGAGAAAAAGGATAAGAATATTTTGGTTGATTTTTTTTGTATTTATTTTTGCTTCGGGGTATATTTTTAGTAGTACTAATGTAATAAAGGCATTTGATAATAAGGAGTTAAAACTAAGTATAAATGCCCATAATACTGTTACGTTACCAAAAAATTTCAGAAAGACCACGGATAGTAATAAAATAAAAGATATTGATAAGTCTATTAATCTAGAGGGATTAAATAAGCTTAATATATCTGGGAGTGCTCAATTTTCTGAAAAGGGATTAGCTCTTGCAAAGGAAAGTATTGGAGAAAAAGTACCAATAACTGTAGTGGACTTAAGAGAAGAATCTCATGGATTCTTAAATGGAAATGCAATAAGTTGGACGGATGATCATAATAAGGCCAATAAAGGCTTAGTGGAATCTCAAGTTCTAGCAGATGAAAATGAAAGATTAAAAAAACTTTCTGAACAAAAGACTGTTAAAATTAAGAATACAACATTTGATGTTAAAACTGTTGAAAATGAAGAGTCACTAGTTAAAAGACAGGATATGTCTTATGTTAGAATACTTGCAACCGATAAAGAAGCACCATCTAATGAAGCAGTAGATGAATTTGTAAATTTTGTAAAAACTTTACCGGAATCCAGTTGGCTTCATTTCCATTGCAGAGCAGGAAAGGGCAGAACCACAAGTTTTATGGCTATGTATGATATGATGAAAAATGCCAAGAACGTTTCCTTTGAAGATATAATAAAAAGACAATATGTATTAGGTGGAGAAAATTTGTTAAAGAATACTACTATAGAGAATCTTAAGGGAACTAGAGCAAAACTCTTAAAGAGTTTTTATGATTATTCTAAACAAAACAATGATAATTTTAATACTAGTTGGTCGGAGTGGATTAAGAATAATGCTAATTAAATGTAAAAGAAACACTATAAATTTTATGGTGTTTCTTTTCACATGCCTAAATTATTCATCTATTATGCAGATGTTATTTTTTTCAGTAGCTACATAAAGACAGCAAGGATGTTGTATACAAAAAATATAGGCCACATCCTTATGCATGTATTTCACCACACCATACATTCCGTTCCATTCGTTATCATCATTTAATCTTACAATACTTCCTATGTTCATTAGCGTTTTCTACCTTCCTACTATGAAATATTTTAGTGATCTTTTTCTTTAAGCATCATGGATTCTATTTTTCTATCTGCAATACTTGAAGCTCTACATAAAGATAATGTAGTCAATATAAAAAATATTAATATGGATGCTATTAAATATCTCATGTCATCACTCCTAATAAATTTCTTACTATTTATTATATATGGCCAATTATAAAGTTTTTAATACAATAAATTGAAAAATTAATAGAAATGATATTTTTTTAAATCAAAATAAGCCTTTAAATAGTTTATTTATCTAAAAATAATAGGTAGAATAAATAAACATAATTAAAAGCTTATTAGTTCAATATTTAAGGTTAGGCACATTCAAATAAATAACTAGTCAGTATGCTAGCCTATTTTGAATTCTACTGCGTCAGCAGAACCTTCTGATAGCACCACTATCATCAGAACCTTTTTCCTTGTATAATTCAAAATATACGTCGCATCTTTGACTTGTTATTTATTTTCACATGCCTTAATATAAAGGGTTATACATTAAATCTAAAGTTTACTACATCTCCATCTTTCATTATGTATTCTTTTCCCTCTAATCTAAATAACCCCTTTTCTTTTGCGGCAGATTCTGAGCCACAATTAACTAAATCATCATAGGATACAATTTCAGCTCGGATAAAGCCTCTTTCTATATCAGTATGAATTTTACCAGCAGCGCTTGGAGCCTTAGTGCCATTAGATATGGTCCATGCTCTTACTTCATCAGCACCAGCAGTTAAGAAACTCATTAACCCAAGAAGTTTATAACTAGAATGTATTAGTTTATCAAGACCAGATTGATCAAGTCCATACTCAGAAAGCATTTCTTTTTCTTCCTCTTCAGTTAACGTTGAAAGCTGTTCTTCAAGACTTGCACATACAGTTACAACTTCTGAATTTTCTGAAACAGCTAATTCTTTTACTTTTTTTACAAATTCATTTTCATGATTTCCTGAAAGTAAATCATCTTCTGAAATATTTGCAGCATATAAAACTGGTTTTGAAGTGAGTAAAAATAATTCTTTTACAAAAACATCTTCATCTTCTGTTAGTTCTAGAGTTCTAACAGGTTTACCAGCTTCAAGATGACTCTTTACCCTTTCCATGATTTCCATTTCAGCTTTAGCTTTTTTATCTCCTGAACGGGATAATTTTATTGATTTTTCCATTCTTCTTTCAAGTACTTCCATATCAGAAAATACAAGTTCAAGACTTATAGTTTCAATATCACGTATAGGGTCAACGGAACCTTCCACATGAACAATATTTTCATCCTCAAAGCATCTTACAACATGAACTATGGCTGCAGACTCTCTTATATGGGATAAAAATTTATTTCCAAGACCTTCTCCCTTACTAGCGCCTTTTACTAAACCTGCTATATCATAAAACTCAATGCTTGCATGAATGTTACGCTTTGAGTTATACATTTTCTCCAAAACATCAAGCCTTTTGTCAGGAACATCAACTACACCTACATTTGGTTCTATTGTACAGAAAGGGTAGTTAGCTGATTCAGCACCTGCTTTAGTAATGGCATTAAATAAAGTGCTTTTCCCAACGTTTGGTAAACCTACAATTCCTAATCTCATTTATGTACATTCCTTTCTTCCGTTTACTATAATACTTCCTAATTATACTCTAGAATACTATCAATTTCAATTTATTAATTCCTACTCAAATTTTGAAGAAAATCACATAATCAAAATTTTTAAGATTTTCTGTAATGGGATCTTAGGCATATTCAAATAAATAACTAGTCAGTATTCTAGTCTATTTTAAATCCTACTGCGTCAACAGAACCATTAGATAGCCCACTATCTTTGGAATATGTTTCCTTGTAGGCTTCAAAATATACGTCGCATCTTTGAATTACTATTTATTTTCATATGCCTTGTATAAAATAACCAATGTATAGAGATATGAACTAAAATTTACTAAAAAAATTAAAAAATATTGATTATAAAGAAGGATTTCTTTATAATATTATAGAATAGTAGAGTAAAGTGGTTTTAAGTGGTTGAAAGTGGAGTAATATATTTAAAAGAAATAGTAAGGCATATGATATTTGAATGTGCCTAGGTGGAGAAAGCCTAGAATAGCAAAGAGGTGTAGAAGATGTTCATAGGAGAATATCAGCATGCCATTGATAGTAAAAATAGAATGATAATTCCTTCAAAGTTTAGGGAAGAACTAGGCATTGCTTTTATTTTGACAAAGGGTTTAGATGGATGCCTCTATGCTTATACTATGGATGAATGGAAAGTGCTAGAAACAAAATTAAAAAAATTACCACTTACTAACCGAAATGCCAGAGCATTCGTCAGATTTTTCTTTTCAGGAGCAAATGAAATAAGCGTAGATAAACAGGGAAGAGCACTAGTTCCACAAAATTTAATAGAATATGCTTCTATTAATAAGGAAATAGTAAGTATAGGAGTTTCTACAAGAATTGAAATTTGGAGTAAAGAAAAATGGAATGATTATAATGAATCTGATATAGATATGGATGGAATAGCAGAACAAATGAGTGAACTTTTGATTTAGTATTTATTTGAATAGGACCTGGAGGAGATATAGCATGAGTTTTAAACATATACCAGTTTTACTAGATGAATGTATGGATGGCTTAAATATAAAAGAGGATGGAATTTATGTAGACTGCACACTAGGTGGGGCAGGACACTCTAGTGAAATACTTAAAAAAATTTCAAAAAATGGTAGACTGATTGGAATAGATCAGGATACAGATGCACTTAAAGCAGCTTCTGAAAAATTAAAGGATTACAATAATGTAACTTATGTTCACAATAATTTTTACAATATAGAAGAAATACTTTCTGAATTAGATATTGATAAGGTAGATGGTATTCTAATGGATTTAGGAGTATCCAGTTATCAATTAGATGAGGCAGAAAGAGGATTTAGTTATATGCATGATGCTCCACTAGACATGAGAATGAATAGAGACAATAGTCTATCAGCTTATGAAATAGTTAATAATTATGAAGAAAATGATTTGTATAGATTAATTAGAGAATATGGAGAAGAAAAGTTTGCAAAAAAAATAGCTTATTTTATTGTAAAGAGAAGAAAAGAAGAGCCTATAAAAACAACTTTTCAATTAGTTGATATTATTAAAGCTGCTATTCCCGCTAGATTTAGAAGAGAAGGACCTCATCCTGCAAAGAGAACTTTTCAAGCAATACGTATTGAAGTAAATAAAGAATTAGAAATACTAGATAAGGCTATAGAAGATGGAGTTAATAGATTAAATAGTGGTGGAAGAATAGCAATAATTACATTTCATTCCTTAGAGGATAGAATAGTAAAGACAAAATTTAAAAAGCTTCAGGATCCTTGTGAATGTCCAAAGGATTTCCCTATATGCGTTTGTGGGAAAAAACCTGAAATAAAGATCATAACAAGAAAGCCAAAAGAAGCTAGCGAATACGAACTAGAAATAAATCCAAGAAGTAGAAGTGCTAAATTAAGAATAGGGGAAAAACTTTAATTTTAAATTATTTAGAGGGGTGAATAAGTTGATAGTAACAGATAAAAATTACATAAATAATGGGAACACGGCATTAGCACCAGAAAGGAAGTCTTCTGAAGATAAAAGATATAAAGTAAAGCAAGAGGAAAATGAAAAACTACGTAAGTTAAGGCAGTCTAAACTTAGAAGTCAAGCAAAAGTAATGATTGGCATAGCTTTAACTTTTACAATAGGTTTTACCGTAGTTTACAGATATTCCAGTATATATAATATGGAAAAGAATTTGTCTGCTGCTACCATGGAAAATGATAATATGAATAAAAACAATGAAAATTTGAAATTGCAATTAATGAAAAATAGCCAAATACAGATTATAGAAGATAAAGCTTCTAAACTTAATATGGTTAAGTCAGATAAGAATCAGGCAGCTTATGTAGACTATAACAGACAAACTCTTAAATCCAATAATACAGTTGACAGCAAAAAACAAAAGTCAATTTTTCAGCAAATAAAAGACAAGCTTTTTTAAGCTTCATTGATAGTATATATATTTATTTGCTCAATAAAAAAACATAGCTAAGAAACTTTTAGTTATATTTTACTAAGATATCTAATAACTATTAGTAATGAATAAAAAACTAGTAGTTTAATGGAGGTATTTTAGTTGGGTAAAAAAACGTATAGAGATCATGTAATAATAAAAAACAGATTATTTTTTATATTGATTATTTTTATTATAATGTTTACTCTTCTCGTTTGCAGATTATTTAAAGTAAATGTCATTTTGTCTCCAAAATATAAACAAATGGCGATTGATCAGTGGACAAGCGAAGTAAAGATATCAGCTAAAAGAGGTAGAATACTTGACAGAAATGGTCAGGAGTTAGCTGTTAGTGGTAATGTTTATAGAATTGATCTTGATTTAAGTACTATAAGAGCATATTTAAATAGTACTAAAAAAATGGATATGAATACTTTAACTCAAAAATTAGCTGAAGCTACTGAAATGAAGACAGAGGATGTAAGTAAACTATTAAATTATAAACTACCCAGTGGAAAACCAGCTGGTTCTGCTACTTTAACTAGAAGAGTTGAAAAAGATGTAGCGGATAAAGTTTCACAGTTAAAAGTTAATGGCATTATAGTTTCTCCTGATACAAAGAGATACTATGTAAATAATAATTTTTTATCTCAAGTAATTGGACATACTAATTCTGATGGTAAAGGATTAACAGGAGTGGAACTTGAATATGATAAATATCTAGCTGGTGAGCCTGGAAAGAGAATTGCTGAAATAGGTAGAAATAGTGCGGATTTGCCTTATACTATTTCAGATTACACAAAGCCTGTTAATGGAAAAGATGTTGTACTTACTATTGATCAAAATATTCAAGAATTTGCAGAGAAGAGTGCACAACAGGCACTTAGCGACAATAAAGCAAAAGCAGTATCTATTGTAGTTGAAAATCCTAAGAATGGAGAAATCTTGGCTATGGTAAATAAGCCAGATTATAATCCTAATGATCCTTGGGAAAAGGGTAAAAGTTTTAATGAACTTCAAAGTGAATGGAGAAATAGAGCTGTTAATGATGCCTATGAGCCAGGATCAATTTTCAAAGTTATAACTGCAACAGCAGCTATGGAAGAAAAAGTGGTTAAAGAAAATGATCAGTTTAACTGTAGTGGAAGCATTACAATTGCAAATAAAATAATACATTGCTGGAAGCGTACAGGACACGGTCAAGAGAGTTTTGTTGATATAATAAAAAATTCATGCAATGTAGGATTTGCCACTTTAGGACAAAGGCTTGGGCCTGCTAATCTTAATAAATGGATAACTAAATTTGGCTTTGGGCAGAAGACAGGTATTGATCTACCAGGAGAGGCAAGGGGTATAATTAAACCTACAAATAAGATAGGACCTGTTGATTTAGCTACTATTGCTTTTGGTCAAGCAAATACGGCTTCCATGGTTCAATATTTAAGTGCATTTAGTGCAGTGGCTAATAATGGAACATGGATTAGACCACATGTAATGAAAAAAATAGTTAATTATGATTCAAATAATAAAGAAATTGTAGATAAAGATTATGATGATTATGATGATAAAAAGGTAGTAGATGAAAATGTGGCAAAAGAGCTTCGTGGATATCTTGAAAAGGTAATATCAGAAGGTGGAGGTAAAAAGGCATTTATTGATGGATATCATATTGCAGGAAAAACTGGAACAGCACAAAAGCCTAATCCTAATGGAGGCGGTTATGAATCCGGCAAATATGTAGCGTCCTTTGCCGGAATGGCACCAGCAAATGATCCAAAGGTTACTGTAATGATATCTATAGATGAACCAGATCCTTCAAACTATTATGCAGGACAAATAGCGACTCCAGTTGCAAAGCAGATGTTTAGTGATATATTTAATTATCTTAATATAAAGCCAGATGCATCTAGTGATGATGTTACAAAAAGCATGCTAAAAGATGTAGTAGTTCCAAATGTAAGGGGAATGAAAAAAGCAGACGCACAAAAAATATTAAAAGATAATAATTTAACTTTTGATGCAGACCAAAATGGAGATTATATAACAAATATTACTCCTTTGCCAGGTGCAACTGTTAAAGAGGGAACAAAAGTAATACTTTACACTGGAAGCGACCCAAACTATAATAGTAGTGATGTAGAAGTACCAGATTTGAATGGCTTAACCAAGGATAAGGCATCTCAGATACTAGAAGGATTAGGTTTAAAGGCAAACTCTGGGGGAAGTGGATTGGTATCTGATCAAGATATAGCAGAAGGTACTAAAGTCAAAAGGGGAACTACAGTTAATTTAGATTTAGAAATTTTGAGCGATAATGATTGAAGCAAG
>NZ_BAEV01000123.1 GCF_000246895.1 Clostridium arbusti SL206
CACTATCATCAGAACCTGTTTCCTTGTATGATTCATAATATACGTCGTATCTTTGACTGGTTATTTATTTTCATATGCCTAATTAAATCTAAGCCTCGCATTTAGCTGAATTGCATTGATTCATATTCATGTATACTCCCCCTTTAGGCACATTCAAATAAATAACTAGTCAGTATGCTAGTCTATTTTGAATCATACTACGTTAACAGAACCCTCTGATAGCACCACTATCATCAGAACCTGTTTCCTTGTATATTTCAAAATATACGTCGCATCTTTGACTTATTATTTATTTTCACATGCCTTTACTGATTTTTAAATATAGAAAAACACTAGAGATACTTATACTCCCAAAGAAATTGAGAATATAGTCTCTAGTGTTACTAGTCAACTATAAATACATTTTAATTTTATTAATATTAACAGTATCAAATCATCCATAGTTTGTCAATAGGGTTACTATATAATATAAATTTAATACTTGTTATGTTACACAATTTATCCGATGACAGCAACACATAGCTGAATAATTCATGTAAAGTTAATATTAAATGGATTTAGGCACATTCAAATAAATATATAAAAATCCACTAGAAACTCCATACTTTAAAATAAAGCATTCAGATTCCTAGTGGATTTAACTTTATAACTCTTTGAATATACATAGTTTTTTCTAATCTCACAACTGTTATCTTATGTTTCTTCATATAATTTTAATTTATATTTAATGAAGTATACAAAGTATATTATTCTGTGAGCCTCTCTCTTTTAAAAATATTAGTAGATTAATTTATTCTATTATCTATCCACTAAATATAACTTTTTCTTTATTGCCGCTATAAATAAAATTAATATTGCCATTATTATAAACACCTCCTATAAATTTCCTATGAATTCTCATACAATCTTCTTCTAAACTAACCATTGTCTTCACTCCTCTTGAAGTAAAATTATATTAGTAAATATTATTTAGATATTTACTAACATTTTCATTCTATAACTAGTAGCTGAATAATTTATCTAAACTTAACAGAAATACAAATTTACACTTATTAATAAGATTCATCGATAATATAATTAAACGTTATCAATTTATTACCAATTGTGAATTTTCAATCTATTTGTACTAATCATATCAAACAATATATACTTTGTCAATATAATTACTATTGATTGTGCCATTTATATCAGTTTAAATTGAAGCAAGTTCTTAATTCAGGTGGGGATTCTTTTATCCCATCTGAATTTTAGAACTGCAAATGCATGGCTTACTTGGCGTTGAACTCCCCCTTGAAGAAAAGCAGACAAAACAAAATTTATTTTGTATTTGGTCGCTTTCACAGAGTGCAAGTAGAGAGCCCAAATTTTAATTTGGTGCGAATCACTTTCGCAGAGTGCAAGCAGAGAACCAAAATCTTCTTTTCGATTTTGTGTGAATCGCTTTCACAGAGTGCGTGGGAGACTTACGCCAAGTTAGTCAGGTTAAAACAATTCAATTATCTTATACTTAGGCACATTCAAATAAATAACTAGTCAGTATGCTAGTCTATTTTGAATCCTACTACGTCAACAGAACCCTCAGATAGCTCACTATCCTCGGAACCTGTTTCCTTGTAGACTTCAAAATATCCGTCGCATCTTTGACTTACTATTTATTTTCATATGCCTTATTGAGAAGAATATAAGATAATTAATTTAACTCAAAAAAGATATATAAAAAAGAATAAATACTTATTTAATTTATTCACTTGCTTACTAAAAATAATTTTTAACAATTATTTCCAGTAACAAAAAGCTAAAAAGCTGTGTCGCTATGCATAAGATATGCATTGTGACACAGCTAATTTTTACAAGTTCTTATTTTATAATACAAAAAGAAAGTATTCTATAATTCTTTAATTGTTTCTACCAATCAATAAATCTTTTTCAATAATATGATTAGTTAGCCACTTAGCTATGAAATTAAGTAATTCCATAATATATTCATCTTGATTTTGGTCAATTTTATTTAAATCAGTATCGGATATCTTTTTTATAAATTTTTCATGATCAATCTTTTGACTAAATAATTTTTTATAGTGTATACTTTCCATATAATCTTCTTCATCTTTAAAATGAACTATAGTATAATCTCTTAGCTCTTCTATTATTGCAACTATCTTATCGTATTTGTCGATACTATACTCATCCTTTAATAGTTGATATGCCTTTTCTCCTAATTCAAATAACTTTGCATGTTGTTCGTCGATACCTGCTACTCCCACTTTGTATTCTTCTTTCATTTCAAACATCTGTTGTCAACCCCCTTATTTTAATAATATATTTATGCTTAAATACTAGATAATTTATCTAAACTTAGTGTGAGTACAAACTCCAACTAAGTAAAATTCATTGATATTTTGCAAAAAAGTTTATCTACCTGTTGTATAAGTAAGTATATTAGCAAAGCACTACTTAAAATTTGAGAATTTTTATTTTTTCTCTATATTATTCGTAATAAATCCCCATAGATGAATTATATAACATTTTTATATAATTTACTTAAAATTTATTTGTTAAAAATCAATTTTAATAATTGTTTTTAATAGTAGAATAGTAAAAAAATCTGTCTAGCTATGCATAGCGAGGCAGACCCTTTATCTATATGAATATTTTATTTATTTCTTCTTATTCAGCATTATATCGAGAATCATATCATTAGTTTCCTTCATAGCCACGGAACCAATATTGCAGGCATTCTTTATTGTATTGTCTGCATCTGACTCTACAATTCCCTCTTTGTCAGTAATACTTATATCTTCCATAGCTAAAATTGCTCCAGTAATAGCTGCAAAAACACAGGTTGATATTTTAAGTGCACAACTATTTTTAGCACCATCACAGACCATTCCCATTATATTGCCATATACATTTTGAATAGATTGTTTTATATACTTCTCATTACCGCCTAATAAAAATGTTAGTGCTGTAGAAACAGATGCTCCTGCCAAAACTGCTCCACATAGAGCAGACAATCTTCCTAGGTAACTGTGCATATATATGGACATCAAATTACTCATGGTAAGAGCTCTTGTTATAGTTTCCTCGTCTTTTTCAAGTTCTTGTCCCATTGTTATTACAGGTATGGAAAGCAATATACCCTGATTTCCACTTCCACAACTACTTAGTACAGATAATGAACATCCATCCATTCTGGCATCAGATGCAGCTGCAGTTTTAAGTATAGTTTCTATCATAATATCATTTTTAAGGAGATTATAATTTATATATTTATTAAATACTTTACCTACTTTATGACCATAGTCATTTTCTAGTCCCTCTCTACTTATGTATTCATTAAGCCTAGCATTTTCTCTTATAAATTTTATCTCTTCATAGGGAACATTTACTACAAAATCATATATTTCTTCAATAGATAAAATTTCTTTATCCCTTAATAAATAAGCTTCAGAGTCATTTTGTGTTTCGTCTTTTTTAAATAAGACTTGTCCATTTAACTCAACCAAAGTAATATTTAAATGACTTTTTTCTATAACAACTCTTGAATGTTTATCTTTATTTCTCAATATGACTTCTATATATATGTAAGTTATATTTTCCTTTAATTTAACCTGTACCTTACCACTATTCACTATACTCTTTGCCTTGGCAACCTGTTCCTTGGTTAAATCTTTTAAAACCTCCAGCTTGTAGTCTGATTTTCCACCTATACTTCCTACTGCAGCAGCTATGGGAATGCCAATCATTCCCGTTCCTGGTACCCCTACTCCCATGGCATTTTTCAAAATACTATTGCTTGCATACACTTCTATACTTTCAGGTTCTTCCTCCAAAACTTCTCCAGCTTTTGCAGCAGCATAAGCTATTGCAATTGGTTCTGTACAACCCATAGCTGGTACAGCTTCTCTTTTTATTATATCTATATATTCATCCCATCTTTTATTTTCCATAGTCTTTCCTTTCCAGTTTCTTAATTTTGTATCTATCTAAAATTACAATTTATTGAGTTTTGAATTTAAAGGACTGTCTCAAAAAAATAAATATTCACTAGATTTAAGTACTATTTAAATCAGATCTAGTTTTTCTTAAAACAGGAATAGCAAGACTTATTACTAAAACCATATGGAACAATACAACAAACATGCTGGCAGATACAATAGTCTTACAAATTGAATTGGGTAATAGAAAAATATCTGAACCAATAATTGCGTTAATTCCCAAAAGTATAATACTTAAAAATCCAAATTTATTTTTTTCTTTCATTATCTAATTTGCTACCATTTCTTTGCATTTTTTACTAAATTCCCAAATATATGAAGCATCTCTTGAGAGCTACTGCTCATCATTTCAGGATGCCATTGAATACCTAATACAAAATTTTCTCCATCCTTCTCTATAGCTTCAACTGTTCCATCTTTTGCTTTTGCTGTAACTGTAAATCCCTCAGCTATTCTGTTCAGAGTTTGATGATGAAAACTATTTGTAGTTATTTTTGAACCTAGTATAGAGTGCAGTTTACTTCCTTCTAAAATTTCTACAGTATGCCCTGCAGTAGAAGGACTTGTTTCTTGAAAATGCTTTATATAACAATTTTCATCATAGGATAAATCCTGATTTATACTTCCTCCGAAAGCTGCATTCATAATTTGAATTCCTCTACATATTCCAAGTACCGGTTTATTCATTTTACATGCCTCTTCTAATAGCCATATATCAAATTTATCTCTCTCTGGTAATATTGCTCCTAATTTTTGCCTTGGTTCTTCACCATAAATTAATGGATTCACATCATAACCACCAGATAAAATCAATGCATCCACATTTGACATTTGTTCTATGACTATACTTTCATCACTTACAATAGGTATTATATAAGGTATTCCCCCTGCCATAGCTACAGCTCTCACATAATCATCATTGACATAAGCTCTTTTATATCCTGGAAACATTCCACCCCTATCAATTATAAAGTTTCCTGATATACCTATAATAGGTTTTCTACTCATTTTAACCCCTCCAATTGCTCTAGATGTTGTTTTTTCTTATGACTATCTTAGGCTTTGTTCAAAGCTTCCTCCTTTTTTTCATAATAATTACTTCTAAGATTGATTTAAGGTATATTCAAGCAATCCAATAAGTTTAATCGGTATTAATATATATCTATTTTTGCAAAAATTTTTTACAAGATAAATTGATTACTATCAATATTTTACTGAATTACTTTCTCAATTAACAATTAAAACCTAAAATAAACTTCCTTATGAATCTTATAAATATATATATCTACGAAGCAATTTTTATGCCAATATATCTACAAATTATAATTATAACTTAGCATAAATTTATACATTATTTTACAAAGCACTAAACTACAGCTTTTATAATACTAATTACTTAATAAAAGTATCTAATCAATAACAATGTAAACTACAGTAAATAAGCCATTTTACAATATATTGAGTAAAATGGCTTATTTGAATTTATCAATTTATTTTTGTTGTATTTACTGTACTTCATTTAATATTTAAATATAAGAAATTCCTTATTCCTACAACTATAATAAATTCAATGGACTAAACAGGTTGAACTCATATCCCATTACTTATCCTGTTTAATATTTTTTCACCCTTTTTAGTGATTTCACTTCCGCCTCTACCAATTTTTGAATAAATTATATTCATCTCATTCATTATTTTTAAAACAGATCTAACCTCAGCTTCTGTAAAATTCAAGTTTTCTCTTTTAAGCTCCTTAATTATATTATTTCTTCCTGCCGATATACCTTCATTATTAAGTTTCCTTACGGTTTTCAGTGTATAAAAATATTTTTCATATCCTAACTTTTTATTTAAAATCTCAATTTCTTTTGAAAAATCATCATCAATATCAGTTATATAAAAAGGCAATGACTTTTCTGTTATTTCCTTATCTTCGCACATTAAAGATATATAGGATGATACATTCTTAACTTCTCTTATATTTCCTGGCCAGTTGTATTCTTCAATTATTTTCTTAACTTCACCGTTAAATTTGTATTTATCTTTAAGAAAATATTTTAATAGTAGTAACACATCTTCCTTTCTGTACCTTAAAGGTGGAATTAAAAGTGGAAGTACATTTATCCTATAATAAAGATCTTCTCTAAACTCTCCAACATCAATTAAATTTTGTAAATTTCTATTTGTGGCAGCAATGACTCTTATATCTATGTCAATTACCTTGTCTGAACCTATTCTCATAACTTGTTTTTCCTGAAGAATTCTAAGTAGTCTTGTCTGTAGATGAAGTGGCATATCACCTATTTCATCTAAAAATATAGTTCCATTATTAGCCATTTCAAACAACCCTTTTTTACCTTCCTTTAGTGCACCTGTAAAAGCTCCCCTATCGTAGCCAAACAGTTCACTTTCAAGTAGGTTTTCTGGCATAGCTGCACAGTTAACAGCAACAAAGGGCTGATTCCTTCTTCCAGATTCATTGTGAATAGATTGAGCCAAGAGCTCTTTTCCCGTTCCACTTTCTCCTGTTATAAGAACCGTTAAATTTGAGTCGGATATTTTCTTTGCTATTCTTATGCATTTTTCCATACTAGAGGACCTAGTTACTATATCTTTAAAACTATATCTTGCTATCTGACCATGTTCTCTTAACTTGCTACTTAGGTTTTGCTCCAATTTCTTTATCTCAGTTATTTCTCTAATATTTATAAGTATGCCGTTTTCCATTCCTAAATAATTAAGTACTTTTTTATTTACGTTTACATACTTATTTTTAAACTTAAAGACTTCATCCTTTAATACCTTTTCAGAACTCAATTTCTTTAAATCTTCTTCAAATATATCATAAATATTTTTATGAATAATATCTTCCCCTATATCAAGTATTTTTAAAGCACTATAGTTCGCAACAATTATTTTCCCGTCTCTATTAGCTAAGATAATGCCCTCATTTAACTGATTTAAAACAGTATCCATCTCCAAGTTTTTACTATACAAATCTTTATATTGTTCCTTTATTCCATTCCCTATGTTTATTATAGTATCAGAATATTTCATAAGCCTCTTCTGAATTACGTCATTATGTATTTGAAGTCTATTTATCATTTTCATAAAGGTTAAAAAATCTATACATCTGTCTCCAATGTCTACAACCTTCTTTATATATTTTGGCACTCTATTTATTTCACCTGGTGTAATCGCAACTTTTATATCTGGATATTCTCTTTCTTCATAATAAGGTATAAAATTCAAGTGATTTATTCCTATTTCATATAATAGAGAAACAATTTGCAGAGTGGTTTCTTTGTTGTCATTTACAACTAAAACATCCATTCCTTCAGGTATAGAAAATATTTTGTATGCTTCTTTCTCTCTTATAGTTCTTTCAATAACAATTATTTTACTGATGTCTTTTACATAATCTTTTATAGCTATAAGCCTTTCCTCTATCATAACAAGCACTAAATCATCTTCTATAACAAATCCCTCTTCTATTTCCGATATATAATAGTTATTTATGTTTACAAGGCCTCCAAATATTTCTTTTAAATTGTCTTTCAAAAAAACTGCTAATTTTGAATTGCTATCAGTAACTACTGCAATACTTTTCATTTAATTCACCTGCTTCTATAATTTTATGATTATAATAACACCTTTTACAATTCATATCATAATATAACTTTCATATATAAGGCACATTCAAATAAATAACTAGTCAGTATGCTAGTCTATTTTGAATCCCACCGCGTCAACAGAACCCTAAGATAGCTCACTATCTTAGGAACCTATTTCCTTGTTGACTTCAAAATATACGTCGCATCTTTGACTTGTTATTTATTTTCATATGCCTTATTTAAATTTTTACATTCTTCATTATACATTATACTGATAATATGCATCCTACTGCTATAGTCTATATTTAAAACTACTAATTTTAGCCAATTGGCAATATTTAAATGTAATAGTTTGTAGTTTATTGAGATATATTGTAGTATGTTATATAGTATAATTATAATTTACATTAAATATTTCACATTATTTATAATTTAAGCAAGGAGATTGCCAATGAAAAAATTTGTATTTATAATTCTTTTTGTAGTTATGTCAGCATTTATATCCTATAAATGCATGTATATAGTTAGAAACAAAACATCTCTATACAAGGACAATGGCATATACTATATGTCCAAAGTAGATAATAAAAGTTTTTACATAGACAATTTAGGTGTATGGAAAAAACAATTTATTAAAGGTGTAAATATCGGTGCTGCTAAACCTGGTTATTTTCCTGGAGAATTACCTGTAACTAAGGATGAATATAAAAGATGGTTCAAGTATATGGCAAATATGAATGTAAATAATATAAGGGTATATACTGTAATGAAACCAGAATTTTATGATGCCCTGTATGAATATAACAAAGAATCCTTAAAGCCTATTTATCTTTTTCAAGGAGTATGGGTTAATGAAAATGATATAGCTAATATTAAAAATGCAAATGATCCAAGAATAAAAAATGCAGTAAAAAGTGATATTAAAGATTTAGTGGATATCATACATGGAAAAGCTACTATTTCACCTAGAAAGGGATATGCCAGCGGTACCTATACAAAAGATGTGTCACCTTATGTGGTTGGCTGGATTCTTGGAATAGAATGGGACCCTAATTTCGTACTAAATACAAACAGTTTAAGTCATAACGTCACCAGCTATTCTGGTGATTATCTATATACAAAAGATGCATCACCTTTTGAAAGTTTTCTTTGCGAAATTGGTGATTATACCATAAGCTATGAGACTTCAAACTATAAGATGCAAAGACTTGTAAGTTTTACAAATTGGGTAACCACGGACTTACTTTCCCATCCCAATGAGCCGTTACAGGATGAAGATATAGCCACAGTTAATACAGAACATATAAAAAAGAAAGCTAGCTTTAAGCCAGGTCTTTTCGCGTCGTACCATATTTACCCTTATTATCCTGATTCTATGAATTATCAGCATAAATATGCAAACTTTAGAGATAAGGATGGAGGTATAAATACTTATAAGGCCTATCTTAAAGATTTAATAGAGAAACACACAGTACCAGTTTTAGTTGCAGAGTTTGGAGTACCTGCTTCACGAGGAATGACTCATGAAAATATATATACAGGATTTAATCAAGGTGGCGTTGACGAGACAAAGCAAGGTGAAGATGATGTGTCCATGCTAAAAGATATATATGATGAAGGCTATGCAGGTGGTTTAGTTTTCACTTGGCAGGATGAGTGGTTTAAAAGAACTTGGAATACCATGGATTACGACCTTCCAGATAGAAGAGCCTATTGGTCAAATTCACAGACTAATGAACAGGAATTTGGACTTTTGGCCTTTGATCCAGGAAATAAAAAGAGTATATGTTATGTAGATGGAAATAGCTCTGATTGGAAAAAGGACAAACCAATAGTACAAAATAATAAATTTAAGTTATATGTTAAAAGTGATGAGAAATATGTATACTTTCTAGCCAATGTAAAAAATTTTGACTTAAATAAGGACACTTTTACTATACCTATTGATATAACTCCAAACTCCGGAAATTTAAACTATAAGGATGAAAATTTAAAATTCCAAAGACCTACTGATTTTGTTATAAATATAAAGGGCAATAATGAATCAAAGGTCCTAGTGGATGCATACTACGATTCCTTCTATTATACCTATGCAGATGAACAATATATGATTCCAAAGCAGAAAGAATATGAACAGAAGAATAGTGGTATTTTTAATCCTATTTATTTATGTCTAAATAGAGAACTTTATCTTCCACAGGACAAAAAAACTTTACCATTGTCAAAATATGAAACTGGGAAGCTTAAATTAGGTGATGCCAATCCAAGCAATAAAGATTATAACTCACTTACAGATTTTTCTGTGGAGAAAGATAACATCGAAATAAGAATTCCCTGGGCACTTTTAAATGTAATGGATCCTTCAAATTTAAAAGCTATAGATGATTTCCATGCTATAGGCAGTGTTCAGCCTATGGATATTAAAGGCTTTTATGTAGGTGGTGCCCTTGTAAACTCTAAGGAACATTATGTTAGTAATATGGTTTTATATTCATGGCAGAAGTGGGATATACCTACATATCACGAAAGATTAAAACCCTCATATTACATTCTCAAGAATGCATTGAAAGACATAGGGGATAAATACTAATACAAAAGAAAGAGGATATTTCATGCAAATATATGTTTATTATTCTATAGTTATTTTTTCTATAATAATAATATTTTTATATTTTTATATACTCTGGGAAAAAATATATGAAATATATAAAAATAATAAGAGAAAAAGATATTTAGATGAAATTTTATACTACGTGT
>NZ_BAEV01000122.1 GCF_000246895.1 Clostridium arbusti SL206
AAATTTTTAAAAGCTATATTGCACCAATGTGCAATATAGCACTAATGTACATATGCATATTATCTATTATTGTTTGTTAAATGTCAATCAAATTTTTAATATTATTTATATTTTTATATTGTAAAATTGTTAAATTTAAATATTTAGCCACATGTAAACCATTAATTAAAATATTGCAGTATATTTAATTGTTAAATATTTAACCAATGAATGCATTATATAATAATATAAACTTTAAATATTTGTTATTGTCAATAATATAACAGCCACTAGTAAAATTATAAATTTTATGATTGAAAATATAAGTCATATCTTTGTCTTTCTATATATTTTCACACACCTTAATAATTTCATAAAATCAAGTAGGAGCTGAATAATTATTTTATTCAGCGACCTCTTACACCACTTGTGCGTACTGTTCGGTACACAACTATTAAATGTAAAGGATATTATTTTTCTTATGATATCCTTTACATTTAATAGTTTTTTAATTAAAATTATTTTTTAATCTCAACTCCTTTAATCTGACTACGCAGTTCCAAAAGTAATCTAGCAGTTTCATCTGTAGTAATTAGCACATTAATAAACTTTGCTTTTAATGCACTTAATATTGATGGAACTTTTTCATGTGATTCTACTACTCCTACAGAATATTTTAATTTTTTTAATCTGTCTAATTCTATAGCAATAGTTCTGTCATTGAGTTCACTGTCAACTATATTTCCATTTATGTCATAAAACCTTGAGCATATTTCTCCTGTAGCATTATTATTATTTACATTCATAGTACTACTATTTCTATACTCACTATTCCATAATAAATTAGATGATTTACCTGGCGATCCTATACCTACAAAAGCTATATTTACTATTTCCCAAAGCTGAGATATATTTTTATAGTTTGTATCCTTTACTATTGCATCTTTTATAATTTTATCAGAAGTTATAGCTGGAGCATAAAGATAATGAGCTTTTGCTTTAAACTCATTTGCCACTTTAGAAACTATAGTACTTACATGATTCTCACTCTCACTATCACTAAACCCCCCAACTAAAGGAACAATGTTAGCAGATATTGGTTTACAATTTGTTAACTCTCTTGACATAGACGCTAAAGTGGTTCCCCACGCAAATCCAATAGCATCGCCATCTTTACTTATTCTCTTTAAATATTCTGCTGCTGCATATCCAAGAGCTTGAGACTTTACAACATTAGTTTGTTTAGGTTCCGATGGTATTATACAAGCCTCTTTAACTCCAAAGATTTTTTCTATCTGCTTTTCTAATTCAAAACATTGGTTATAGTCACTTTTTATAGTAATACTTACTATCCCCTCATCCTTAGCCTTTTTTAAAAGTCTACTTATCGTAGTTCTATAAATACCTAGTTTTTTAGATATTTCACTTTGTGTCATGTTATCTATATAATATAGTTGTGCTATTTTTACTAACATTCTTGTTTCATCCCATTTTGACATATGTCTCGCCTCGCTACTTTCTTAAAATAATATTTGATTTACTTTATCACATTTTTACTAGTATTTAATTTTATTATTAAAAAATATTAATAACACCTTTATTATAATATATATTTGCACATTTGTGAATATGCTTGCATTTACACTTAGGCACATTCAAATAAATAACTAGTCAGTATGCTAGTATATTTGACTTGTTATTTATTTTCATATGCCTTATGTTTTAAAATATAATATAATATAAGTTTTATTCTACGCTACAAAAATAAAAAACAGAAACCTTAGTTATTCTCTATAATAAAAACATATTATAACTTAAGGTTTCTTATCGTTAATTAAATTAATCTACATACATTTAATATTGAACCTTAAGTTAAAGTCTATAAATCCTAGGTCATATACATATTATTTTTTATATAATTGTATATTATTTAATGAACTTATAAAATCATAAAAAGAGCTCTTTTAAATTCATAACTTCCATTAAACTCTTAACCTTTGAATGTGCTAATTTTACGTATCTTTCAGAAGGTTCAATCATATCAGGAACCAATATACATTTTATTCCACCAGCAATAGCAGCTTCTAACCCTCTTTCTGAATCCTCAATCACAATTGCATTACCAGGATCCACATTTAATTTCTTACATGCTGTTAAAAATATTTCTGGATCTGGTTTACTTTTTGTAACTTCATCTCCGCATATTACTTTATCATAATTATCTAATACTCCTGCTTTAGAAAGTAGTTTTTCAGCTCTTTCTCTAGCACTTGAGGTTGCTACAGCTTTTTTTATTTCATTCTTAGTCAAATAATCTAGTAACTCATTAAGCCCTTTCTTTACACCAAGTCCTTCTTTATCAATAATTCTATTAAGGCATTTGTCCTGTTCACTATACATATAATCAAAAAAAAATTTATCACCAAAATACTTTTTAAATTGAGCTTCAATTGATTTTTTATTCATTCCGAGCAACCCTAAAAGGAATTCTTTGGAAATGTCATAATTATATAATTTACCTATCTCTTGCCATGCCCTTATGGTAAGTTCCTCAGTATTAAACATAAGACCATCCATATCAAAAATTACAAGTTCTATTTTACTCATTTATTATTTCCCCCTTTAAGCCACAAGTAAACCTATACAATATAAATTCATTGTATCATACTTAATTATATAATACCGAATATTTTTCAATAAATTCATCTCTTCTTTATTTTCTTATTGATAACAAAATTTGAATATATAAGTAAAACAATAAAAGCTATACATTTCTAATTTTATCTTAGAAACATATAGCTCTTATTGCTTTACCATGTAACTTTGTAAGATAGTTTAATCAAACTAGTACTTATAAATGGCTTAAAGACGTAAACTTAAAATTTTGTAAAAATTTTGAATTAAAACTATAATTTTACTGAAATTTCAAACCAATATAAACTCTATTCCACAGTAACTGATTTTGCAAGATTCCTAGGCTTGTCAATATCGCATCCCTTTGCAGCCGCAATGTAGTATGCTAGTAACTGTAATGATATAACTGTAACTACAGGCAATAAAACACTGTTTACCTTTGGTACATATAGTGCTGAATCCACAGTTTTTTCTATACTGTCATTTCCTTCAACTGTTAAGCCAAGTACTTTAGCACCTCTTGTTGTTACTTCTCTAACATTACTTAACATCTTTTCATACAAATCATTTTGAGTAGCAAGTGCAATTACTATAGTTCCCTTTTCTATCAAAGCTATTGTGCCGTGCTTTAATTCTCCACCAGCATAGGCTTCTGAGTGTATATATGAAATTTCCTTTACTTTTAATGCACCTTCCATTGCTACAGCATAATCAATTCCTCTTCCCAAGAAAAACATATCTTTATGCATATAGGTGTTTTCAGCAAACTTTTGTAATACTTCTTTTTGCTTTAATACTTCTTCTGCCTTTTCCGGCAAAGTTAACATACTATTTTTTATATCTTCAATTTCATCACTAGTCATTGTATTCTTATTTTGTGCTAAAAATAATCCTAATATATACATTGTAATAAGCTGAGTTGTATAAGCCTTTGTAGATGCAACAGCAATTTCAGGACCGGCCCAAGTATATAGGACATCATCGGCTTCTCTTGATACAGAACTTCCCACTACATTTGTTACAGCTAATACTCTTACGCCTTTAGCTTTTGCTTCCCTTATTACTGCTAATGTGTCTGCAGTTTCTCCAGACTGACTCAATACAATTAATAATGTTTTATCAGAAAAAATTGGATCTCTGTATCTAAATTCAGATGCAATATCTACTTCTACTGGTATTCTTGCCATTTTTTCAATTACATATTTTCCTACAATGCCTGCATGATATGCAGTTCCACAAGCTACTATATATATTTTTTCTATATTTTCTATCTGCTCTTTTGTTAATGAAATATTATCTATACTTATTGGTTTCCCTGGCATAATTCTTGATGCCATAGTATCCCTTATTGCTCTTGGCTGTTCATGTATTTCCTTTATCATGAAATGCTCAAATCCACCCTTTTCAGCTGCATCAGCATTCCATGTCACATGCTGTACCTCTTTTTCTAATTTCTTACCTTCTTTAGAATAGAAGTTAATTTCTTCCTTTGTCATTTCTACAAACTCTTTATCATTTAAATAAATTACGTCTCTTGTATAATCTAAAATTGCAGGAACATCAGAAGCAATAAAGTACTCCCCTTTTCCAACACCTACAATAAGCGGACTATCTTTTCTAACTGCAACCACCTTTCCAGGCTCATTAGTTGCCATAATTCCCAATGCATAACTTCCTTCAATTTTTGAAGTAGCTTCAATAACTGCATCTAAAAGATTAGCTTTATAATAATAATCAATAAGATTAGGAACTACTTCTGTATCAGTTTCTGAATAAAATTCATAACCTTTTGAGATAAGAAACTCTCTTAATTCCAAATAATTTTCAATTATACCATTGTGAACAACACTAATGGTTTTCTTCTTATTAGTATGGGGATGGCAATTTAAGTCTGATGGTTCTCCATGAGTAGCCCATCTTGTGTGACCTATGCCCACACCGCCCTCTAATGGATCTTGTTTTAATTTAGTTTCTAAGTTTACCAATCTACCTTTACTTTTAGCTAGGTTCATTTCACCTTTCTTATTGATAATTGCTACTCCTGCTGAGTCATACCCTCTATACTCCAATTTTCTTAAACCGTTCAATAGAATAGATTCTGCATTTTTTTCTCCAACATAACCAACTATTCCACACATAAAATTATACCTACCTTTCAACTTTTAGTTTCAAGGCTTCCAAGCACCATATTAGTATTGTCCCAAAAATCACTTTTTGGTTTTTCCAATATTTCCGGTAGTGCCATACCGCAAGGTATCCGCCGAATTTTCGATACTCCTTGTCCTCGTCAACTTAAGTTTTTTCTGAAATTTTATAATTAATTCAAAAAAATCTAATGAATTAAGATTTCATATTCTTAAGTTCTGGCGCTTAATATACAATTTTTAAAAGCCTTATATTATATATTATACATAAAACCTAATCTTGTGCAACTTAAGTCTGAATTTAATTTATACCATAATAAATTAATATGAAAATAAGGATATTATTACAATCTAATATTTTTAAAATCAATGACTCTAGAATTTCTACAAAAAGTAAAGGTGAAAAGTCCTAAAAAGAACTTCCCACTTCTGGAATCAAAACTCTCAAATATTTTTTATATCTTTAATTTTTTAAGTTAAATTTTATCGTCTACCATAGATCCCTCATGTTCACTAACCCAATTATATGCATCTCTTTTTTCTGAAACTAATAATAAAAATAATACTTCTACAACAACCATAGCAGATACTCTAGTAAAACTAAATTCGTCGAAGAATAGCTTTTCCCTTGTAGCTGTATTTATTTTATATTGACATTTATTAGCTAAAGGCGACTTTTCATGATTTGTTATACAAATTGTTGTAGCATGTTTTTCATTTGCAACATCAATTAAAGTTATAAGTCTTTTAGTTGATCCAGAATTAGATACAGCTATAACCACATCCTTTTCAGTTAATGTATACGCAAAAGCAAGCTGATTTTCCCAAATAGTATTTGCCACCGCGGATATTCCTATTTGACTAAATTTATATGCCCCATCCAAAATTACAGGTATAGTATTACCTAGCGCTGCAAATTGAACAATTCTTGCATTTTTAATTACATTTAATATTTTCTTAATCTCATTTTCATCCATCATGGATATAGTTTGTTTTATTTCTTCAACTTTATTTGCTAATATATTTTTAAGTGATTGATCTATATTATTTGAATTCAAATCATTTGATATATTCTTTTCTTCTGAAGTCACCATTTCCTTTGCCATTTCTATCTTTAGATGATGGAAACCCTTAAAATCACATTTTTTACAAAATCTAATTATAGTAGCTTCACTGACACCACTTTCAAAAGATAATTCTGAAACTGTCATATCAATTACCTTTTGCTGATTGTCTATAACATAATCTGCAATCTTTTTTTCTGCTTCATACAAGGTTCCATATACTGAAAGAATTTTATCCAACACATTTTTTTCTTTATTTAACAATTTTTTATAGCCCCTTTACTAAATTTATCAAAAAAGCGCTTTATTTCTTATTAAATTTCAAATTCATTCATATACTTTTTCAATATTTAAGTCTAATTTCTCTTAATTTAATGATAAATGAAGTGTTTTTTTTCGTCAATACTACGATACAGAAAATAATTTTTTATATAATTAAATATATCTCACTGTCTCTTAGATAATTTATGTCTTAAAAATTATATTTAATAAAAAACAGACTAACTATTGAAGTTTAGCCTGTTTTTTATTATTAATTGCTTCTCTATTTAATATAAAATATATTTTTTATATTTCTGGAGCATATTTTATTAAATATTCCTCAGCTTCTGCATTCCATAATCCATTATGATTATCTACTATTTTATTCAATTCTTTAATAAAATTATCATTATTTATATTCTTCATATTTTCTATTTCTGTTAATTCTAATGATTTATGAGTATATACTACCTTTTTACCTCCAGGTATGTTTGGAAGACTTAATGTAGTTTTTGCCACATCATTCAGACCAAGGATATGTGTAGCAATCTTTGCCACATTTACATCTCCATTTTCAATCAATCTAAGTGCTTGTTTCATATCCTTTGTATTTCCTCCACTTGTACCTACTACATGAGTTGAATTGTAATGTACGTCATAAAAATTAAATTCAGCTGAAAATTTATTATCTACTGGACCAGCAAAGAAATTCAAGCAACCATCATAAGCTAATAAGCCCGAAGCAGATTTTGCTAAAGGTTTTACTGGTGCAAAAACAAATACATCGTCGTAACCATAATTATCTTTTGTAAGTCCTCTTAAATATTCTACATCATTTTCTATATCACTAGTATTAATATATTTTAGGTTTATATCTTGTTTTTTTGCTTCTTCTTCTGTATATAATTTATTAGCCAAATCTATTTTATCTTGAACAATTCCGGTAACAACAAGATTTTTAGGCTTTTTAGGACCATGTAAAGCAAGATCAATAGCTAGGAATCCCATTGGTCCAGTTGCCCCTAGTAATATCAGATTCCCACCTTCACGAATTCCCATCTTGTGCTCATAATCCTCACCATCTGCCATATGGAAATTAGCATTGAATGCACCAATAACACAAGATAATGGTTCAACTAAAGAACCTTCAAAATATGACTTTCCATTATATTCTAATAAGCAATCATTTTCCATAACTACATTTTGAATAAGAATTTTGGTGGCATCTCCACCTATATATTTATAGGAATATCCAGGTGCTAATCCTCCTTCTACTCCAAGATTAGGTTGTATTACAAATTTATCTCCTTCTTTATATTTATGAGACCACTTTTTCCCAACTTTTAAAATTTTTCCACAAAATTCATGTCCTATAATTACTGGATTTTCATGTACATTATTAGGTACTTTTTTGTGATCTCCCCCTAATTCTGATGCTTTATAACTTGACATACATAAACTATCACTAATTACTTCAGCTATAATTTCATCATCTTGCATTTCTGGCAATTCAAATTCTTCTAATCTTAAATCTTCTTTTCCATATAATCTTACTGCTTTAGTTTTCATTTACAAATCCACTCCTTAAATGTTTAATATCTTTTATAATCCTAATTCTTCTCTACTTATTACGAACGTTTATACCTGTACACATTATTGAGAATTACTTTAATATGCCTATCCAATAGCCAAGTATTCCAATAGCGAATAATGCAAATATTAATAAAATTGGACTTATTTTCTTCTTAAGTAACCTCATACATACTAAAGTTAAAGCTAACGCCAATAATCCTGGAATAAAAGACTTATCTAACATATTTTGAACAGTAGTGACAACCATTTTTCCATCAGGTCCTTTAACTGATGAAATTACCAATGGAACATTTATACTAGTCCATTTAGAAACTAATGCACCCATAACAAACAATCCAAGAATAGAAGCACCTTCTGTTAATTTTTGTAATGTATTTCCAGCTAAATCATTTACTACATCTAGCCCTTTTTTATATCCATAGTCAAGTCCAAACCATAACAATGCCAATCTAACAGCATTAAATCCAATAAAAAATATAAGTGGACCTAATATGCTTCCTGTTAAGGCCATAGATGCACCAAGTGCCGCCAATATAGGACGTAAAGTTCCCCACATTATAGGGTCTCCTACTCCTGCTAATGGACCCATTAAACCAACTTTCAAACTATTTATTGATGATTCTTCTATATCTGTTCCATTAGCTTTAGTTTCTTCCATTGCAGCAGTTATTCCTAGAATTGGTCCTACAAGTCCTGGTGTAACATTAAAAAATACTAGATGTGCCTTTAGAGCCCTTATCCTTTCCTCCTTAGTGGCATATAGTCTTTTTATAGCTGGAACCATATCAAAACAAAAACCCAATCCATGAATTCTTTCATAATTAAACGATGCTTGCTGTAAATTACTACGTATAAACATATTTACACGATCTGCTTTGGTAAGTTTCTTTTCATTATTATTTTCATTAGCCATATCGATTACCTCCCATCTTATTTATATTTAATCATCTAACTCATCATCTAATTCATCATCTAACCCAATTTGTGTTCCAGCAGTTGCTTGAACCACATTGGAATTTTTACTAAATTTAGGTATAGAGAATTTAGGGTTTAGCTGGACATATAAAATTGCTGCTATTACTCCTATAACTCCAAAAGCAACTAAATTGAAACTGATAAAGCCTGCTACTACAAATCCTAAATAGAAGAATGGCATTAAATACTTTGTGCCCATCATGTTTAAAACCATGGCATATCCAACTACTACTATAAATCCACTAGCTACCTGTAAGCCCCCTGTAACTACACTAGGTATCATACCTAGAAGGTTACTTATTCCTTCTGGACTTACAAAAATAGAAATTATTAATGCGGGAATTGCTACACGTAAAGCTTGAACTATCAATGCAGAAACATGGCATATATCTATACCTCTAAAATTACCCTTTTCGGCATATCTATCAGCTGCATGCTGAAAAGCAACTGTAATAGTTCTTGCAAATACTGTTAAAACCTGTCCAGCAGCTGCTACCGGCAATGCAACAGCTATTCCTGCTGAAATTGATTGATGGCCTACTATTACTAATATTGCAGAAATTATACTTGCCAAGGCTGAATCAGGTGATTGTGCAGCTCCTACATTCATCCATCCAAGAGCTATAAGTTCTAGAGTACCACCCAATATAATTCCAGTCTTAACATCCCCTAATACTAGACCTATTAATGTACATGCAATAATAGGACGATGGGTTTGAAATGAATCTAAAACACTCCCCATTCCAACAATGCAGGATACAATAAATATTAATACAACTTGAACTGTACCTATTTCCATAAGAAGCCCCCCTAATTTTTATTGTGAATTTTATAATTTATCCATAACATTGACTTTGGAATCTGTGGCTAATGTTCTGATTTCTAGTTCAATTCCTAAGTCATTTAACTTTTTAAAAGCTTCTCTATCTGAGTCATCTACTGAAACAGACTTAGTTATCTGTTTTTTACCCTCTTTAAATGCCATTCCGCCGATATTTACACTTTTAATATCTACACCTCCTTCAACCATTCTTAATATATCTTTAGGGCATGTAAACAAATAAAACACTTGATCATTTTCATATTTAGGATTTTTATAAACACGTATAGCCTTATCAATTCCAAGTACATTTACCTTAATTCCCGGTGGCGCTACCTGAAGTAATAAAGATTTTCTAACTGCATCATTTGCCACTTGATCGCTACAAACAATTATTCTTTCTGCTTTTGCTTCCTTTGACCACACTGTAGCAACTTGTCCATGGATTAATCTATCATCTATTCTCACTAAATTAATTATCATTTTATAATTCCTCCTCATCTATATCTTTTTGTAATTGTTTACAAGAGCGAATATATGAATTTGAGCTCTCATTTATAGTTTTTACTATATCTTCAATTTTAATATTTTCACCATCTCTAATAGATAAAATTTCTAATAACATTGGCAAGCTTACACCCGTTAGAATATCAATATTTTCATTTGCTGCTGCAACTTCAAAGGCTGCATTGTATGGACTCCCACCAAATAAATCCACTATAATTAATACTTCTTTTGAATCTTTAAAATTTGCCAATTTCTCTTTATATTTAACTTTTAGATTCTCCGTATTTTCTCCTGGTACAAACAATATGGTTTCTACATTTTCCTGCTTACCAAAAATCATTTCTGCTGAATTTAGTAGTTCTCCTGCCAATTTACCATGAGCGGCTATAATAATAGGTATCATTTTAAAATCATTCCTTTCAATAATTAATCA
>NZ_BAEV01000121.1 GCF_000246895.1 Clostridium arbusti SL206
ACACGTAGTATCACTACTATAAACATTACTTATGGCATGTTCAAATAAATAACTAGTCAGTATACTAGTCTATTTTGAATCATACTACGTTAACAGAACCTTCTGATAGCACCACTATCATCAGAACCTGTTTCCTTGTAAGATTCAAAATATACAACCTATCTTTGACTTGTTATTTATTTTCATATGCCTATCCTATTTCTTATTATCCTCATTATACTTCTTTATAGATGCATTTATACTGTCAGCTGCACTCTTTACAGTATCTTCAGGACTCTTATTATTTTGAAGCATTTGCTCTATATTTGATTCTATAATTTGTCTTGCCTCTGGGAATACTGACATAAGTGCACCCTTTGATGTCTTTGGTGATGCATGAAGCTGATCTATAGCAGTCTGGAACTGTGGTTTTTGTGCTAAATTATCCTTCATTACCTGCTCATCATAAGCTTTCTTTGTAACTGGGAAGTAACCTGTCTCACTAGCCCAATAAGCTTGTTCCTTAGATGATACCATATACTTCATAAATTCCCAAGTTGCTTTTTCCTTGTCCTTATCCTTGCTATCAATTGCCCATAGAGAAGCTCCCCCTATAGAAACACCACCATCTTTTGTATCATCGAAAGATGGTAAAGGTGCAGTTCCTACTTGAAACTTATTGCCAACACCAGTTAATACTCCTGATAAAATTGCTGTAGATTCAATATACATAGCTGTCTTTCCTGCTAAGAATGCATTTTTTGTAGCATCTTCATCTCTTCCAAAATTGCCAGCGTTACCTGAAGCCACAAGCTTTTTCCATTCAGTTAATACCTTAAGTCCTGATCCATTTTTATCAAACTCTACAGATGTTGGAGCTTTTGTTCTACCATTTCCGTTATTTACATAATCTTGTCCCTGTTTAGTTACAAATTGTTCAAAAAACCAACCATATATAGCCATGGAATATCCATATTGACTAACTTTTCCTGAACCATCTTTCTTAGTTAATTTTGCTGCAGCCTGCTCTAATTCTGAAAATGTTTTTGGTGGATTTTCAGGGTCTAGTCCTGCTGCTTTAAAGGCATCTTTATTATAATACATTATAGGTGTAGATGTATTAAACGGCATAGAATAAAGTTTATTATTTACACTATAATAACCTAATATGTTTGGCTCAAGACTTGACGTATCATATTTTTCATCATTTATGAAATTTTGCACTGGTACAGTCCATCCACTGTCTATCATAAATCTTGTACCTATATCATATACCTGCATAACATCTGGTCCATTTTTTATCTTTTGAGCACTTTTAAGTTTATTTATGGCATCATCATATTTCCCTTGGAACTGCGCATTGACCTTTATATTTTTATGAGAACTATTAAAATCCTTTACCATTTTAGTAATTACCTCACCATTTTTACCTGCCATAGAATGCCAAAATGTGATTTCTACTGGTTTATCAGAAGCTTTTGCTGCAGTGTTACTGTTACCACAACCGGTAAAAATGCTTCCTACTAAAAGTGAAGCTATTAATACACCTAAAATTTTCTTTTTCATTGTATTTCCCCCTTGGAAATCTTTTATTTAAATTTACTACAGAATATATTGTATTTTTAGCCTTTTACCGCTCCAGAGGTCATTCCCTCTATAAGCTGCTTTTGACCAAATATAAATATTAATATTGAAGGCAAAAGTACCATTACTATTCCTGCCATAACGAGTCCAAAAGATTGATTTTCTGCAAACTGCAGCATACTTATACCAATTTGAACTGTTCTTGAGCTTTCTTTACTAGTTACAAGCAGCGGCCACATATAATGATTCCAACTAGTGATGAACGTATACACTCCAAGAGACCCTACTATTGGCTTTGACATTGGAAGTACTATTGAAATAAAGAACCTAAAGTTGCTGCAGCCATCCATTTTAGCCGCTTCATATATCTCTTTAGGAAGAGTAAGATAATACTGCCTTATCATAAATATTCCCATGGCTGAACTTAAATAAGGTATAATCAGCGCTTTGTAAGTATCTAGCCATTTAAAATTTCCTATGGTAAGATAATTTGATATCATAGTTGATTCCCCAGGAATCATCATAGTTGCTAACACAAGTATAAAAATTAGATTCTTTCCTTTAAAGTTAAAGAAAGAAAAAGCAAATGCCGCTAAACAACAAATTATAATTTGTCCTATAGTTATTGATAAAGATACTATAAAACTATTTAATATAAATCTCAGTATAGGTGCTGCATTTAGTGCATCTACATAGTTTTTAAAGTATAATTTACTTGGTATAAGTTTTGGCGGATAAGAAAATATCTGATCATGAGGCATTAAACTAATATCCAGTGCATATAGTATAGGAATTATTACCATTATTCCTAGTATAATATTTACAGAATAAAGTATTATTTTATTTATATTATTTTTCATCTATTTTTACCTTTCTTTCTCTTTTTATTGATAAAATACTTTTCTCTTTTCGTATCTAAATTGAACTAGCGTTATTGAAAGGATTATAATAAATAGAATTATAGACTCTGCACTGGCAGATCCAAATCTACTATTAAAAAATGCATCTCTATAGATGGAGTAAACAAGCACATTAGTAGCTCCTGCCGGCCCACCCTGTGTCATTATATTTATCTCTCCAAAAGCTTGAAACCCATTTATAACATTGACTACCATCACAAAGAAAAGTGTAGGCGAAAGACATGGTAATACTATACTCTTCAATCGATGAAGATAATTTGCACCATCTATGGATGCACTTTCATTTAATTCTTTTGGAATGTTCTTTAGACCTGCTGTTATAAATATAAAATTCATGCAGCTGGAAATCCATATGCTTACTACAGCTACTGCAATAAATCCCCAAAATGGACTGGCAAGCCATGGTATGTTCCTCTTTAATACAAAATTCACAAGACCAATAGCCGGATTAAATAATAGCATCCATATTATAGCCGATGATGATGATGACACAGCCATAGGCATTGCATAGAGAGTACTGAATAAGCCCTTAAATTTTAATTTATTATTAATAACAAGAGCTAAAACAAGTCCTATTATTATAGATGGTATAGTAGTTAAAATTACAAACTTAAATGTTACAAATATGCTATTTAAAAAGGAAGGTGATTTAAATAAATCTATATAGTTTGACAATCCTGCAAAAGAACTCATTTCCCCTTGAGCATTTGTGTTGTACAAACTCATATATATAGTTTTAAAGAATGGGAAATAAGTAAAGCCTATAAAAATTATTAAACATGGTACAAGATACATATAGGGTTCTAAAAAATTTAACTTTTTCTTTCTCTCCACAATTTGTGCTCTAGTAACATGCAGTTGTTTTGGTGCTTCTTCCAGCTGTTCTAATGCTTTTTCCATTTGAATACCTCCATAAAAATAATCATCTCAGCTACAAGAGTTAATTATAGTTATAGATGATTAACTTTAGTTTACGTACTGGTTAAAAAATCTTTACCTCACTTAACAATTCACATCTACCTATCTTTTTTATATAATTTGAAAACAAGTATTTCTCTCAATATACCTTATTCCATTCTCTATACTATTTTTGGTGGTACCCGTTCTATATTCCAATACTAAGCTAGCTTCTGGAGTATATTTGTTATAGATTTTAAAAAATTTATGCCAATTAAATTTTCCTTTTCCAATGGGTAAATGTAAATCTGAGGATCCATCATTATCATGAATGTGATAAGCTATTATTTTGTCCTTTAGTTCATAGACGAGTTTTTCTACATTCCAGGCATTTGCAAAGGCATGACCTACATCTATTAACGCTTTTATATTTTTATACTCCTTAAAAAGGTCAATATATTTATCCATGGTAAATATATTGTTAGGGCCTATCCCCACATTTTCCACTGCTGCTGTTATTTCATATTCTTCTGCTAATTTAAGTAAGGTATATAAATTTTCTCTTACATATTCTTCATCCTCAATCTTATCCCATATAGCTTCATTGGTATGTATTACCATATATTCACCTTTATACTTTTTGCATAATTCCATAGCGTATTTAAAGGCATTTAAAGTTCTCTCCCAAACCACACTATTTTTATGCACTGCTTCGTTTACCAGTTTATAGGGACAGTGGAAAGATAAATTTTTTTTACTGATACCATCAAGCAGGTTTTCTATTCCATTTTCATAGCCTTCTACTAAAGGTTCTATAAAAAATTCAACTCCTAATCCACGATCCAAGAACTCAAGTATTTCATCTGAATTTCCATCTATATAGGGTAAATTACTGATTGTTATTTTAGCCAATTAACTCCACCTCTTCTTTTATATTTTTAGGATAACCAAAATTGTTACCATCTTTATTAAAGAAATGCACTTTAGACCAATCAATAGAATAATATAGATTATCTAAATTATTAACACTATAGTCACTATCTACGGTTGCTAACATTTCATTTCCATCTAAATCAAAATATATACATTTCCTATTGCCGTGATTCTCTATATATTTCATTTTCATTGGTAAAGAATTAGAATTATTTGTATTCTTTATAGTTACGTTCTCTGGTCTTACTCCGAAGACAACACTATTTTCCTTATTAAGCTTTATTACATTCAGCCACACCTCTGGAATTTCAAGACTTTTACTGCCAAGAATTAACCTATTTCCCTTTACTACTGCCTCCATTAAATTCATAGAAGGTGATCCTATAAATTTTGCTACAAAGGTATTCACAGGTTTATTGTATATATTGTCTGGAGTATCCAGCTGCTGAAGCTTTCCCTTATCTAATACTGCAATTCTGTGTCCTATAGTCATAGCTTCAACCTGATCATGAGTTACATATACAAAGGTAGGATTATAGAGTTCATGTATTTTTACTAGTTCACCTCTGGCAGAAGTCCTAAGCTGAGCATCTAAATTGGATAGTGGTTCATCCAATAGAAAATAAGGTGACCTCTTAACTAAGGCCCTTGCCAATGCTACCCTCTGTCTTTGACCCCCTGACAGTTCCTTAGGATATCTCTTTTCAAGGCCCTTCAAATTGAGTATTTTAACAGCTTCAGAAGCTCTCTTCTCTATTTCCTCTTTGGGAACTCTATTCATTCTAAGTCCAAAAGTTATATTATCAAAGATAGTTAAATGTGGATACAGTGCATAGTTTTGAAATACCATGGCAATATTTCTATCCCCAGGCTCTACATCATTAGCCAATTTCTCTCCCAGGTAAAGTTCTCCTGAAGATATGGTTTCAAGGCCTGCTATCATTCTCAGAGTTGTACTTTTACCGCACCCAGAAGGTCCAAGAATTATGATTCTCTCCCCCTGTTTTATGTCCAGATTCAAATCTTTTATTATACTTGTGCTTTCATAATTTTTACATATATTTTTAAATCTTATACCATTCATTTATGCTCAATCCCCCTTTTGTTAACCCTTAATTCCAGAATTCATAAAGGTGTTTATTATAAATCTCTGGCAAATTATATATAGCACTAATGGAAGTAAAACTGTTAAACAAGCTACAGCCATGGCAACGCCCCAGTCATTTCCCCCTTCTGAGCTTATAAAAAGCTGTAGTGCTAAAGGCAGTGTAAACTTATCCTTGTTTTTTAGTATAAGCATTGGCCAAAAATATTCGTTCCATGAATTTATGAAGAATATTATGCCCATAGACATTATGGAATTCCTTATGAGAGGCAATATTATTCTGGATAATATTTTTATTTCCGGTACCTTTTCCAGTTTAGCTACCTCGATTAAAGATTTTGGCACAGTTCTCATACTCTGCCTCATTAAAAATATTCCCAGAGCATCTGCTAATTGTGGCAAAACTACACCAATATTGCTATTTAAAAGACCAGCATTAGACATTATTATATAGTTTGGTATCATGGTAACGGTAAAAGGTACAAACATGGTTAATAATAGAATAGAATAAAGAATATTTTTTCCCTTAAAATCTTTATAAACAAATACATATGCCGCAAGGATAGACGTAACTGTTTTCCCTATAGTTACTACTGCTGCTATGATAAAGGTGTTACCCACATAATTAAGAATAGGCAAAGTATCTACTATATATTTATAATTTTTAAATGTAGGAGTTGTAGGTATTATATTAAGTGTAGATGTGAAAACCTGATTCATGGGCTTAAAGGAAGTAGATATCATAAAAAGCAGTGGAAATATTTCAATAATAACTATTACCCATAGAAGCACATGCCATTTTGTTTCTTTTTTATTAGTTTTCATAGTATACTCCTTTTTCCAGCACCTTGAATTTTACAAGCATTAACACAAAGAAAAATGCTGTAGTTACCACTGCTAAAGCCGATGCCTTTCCTGTCTGAAAGAAAGTAAAACCATATTGATATATACTGTATACTAAATTTGTACTTGCGTTATTGGGTCCACCTTGAGTAATTACATTTATAGGTACAAATACATACTGAAGTCCGAAAACAACAGTGAGTATTAACACATACAGTGCAGTTGGTGAAGTTAAAGGAACTACTATCTTTAGGAATATCTGAATATTTGACAACTTATCAAGCTTTGCCTGCTCTATTAGCTCCTTGGGAACTTCAACTATACTGGCAAGTAAAATTATAAGATTATATCCGAAACTTTTCCAAGCAGTCACAAGACTTAGCACAATTATTACAAGTCCATTAGTTTTAAGCCAAAATGGAGATTGTATACCAAACTTAGATAGAAAAATTGCAATTGGTCCTGAAAGGGGATTAAAAACCCAAAGAAAAATAAGTGATCCTACTACGGTAGATATTATACTTGGCAAAAATATAATAGATTTGTAGAATCCCTTAAATTTACTAACTAGCATAGCTAGTATGAAACCTATAATATAGGGAAGTACAAAATTTAAAACCACTAAAATTACTATATATATAATTGTATTTATAAAGGAGCTCCCAATTTCAGGTTCCGTAAATATATCCTTATAATTCTGAAATAAAACAAATTGTTTATTTGGACTAACCATATTCCATTTATAAAAGCTTAAAATTATGGTGTCTATTATAGGATAAAACGTAAATATAGAAAAAATTAATATAGTAGGAAGCAAAAACAATATAGTTAATTTATTCTTCTTTAACTTTTCTATCACAGCTATCTTCTCCTTAAAATGGAGACTGACCCAAGATGCACCGTTTAAGTCAGCCTCCAGAGTTCTATTTTATTAAATTGTTTATCTTATCCTGAGCATCTTTTAAAGCCTTATCTGAACTCTCTTTGCCACTTAAAATACTATCCCTTGTATCTATGAGCACTTGTTCTGCCTGAAGTCCGTTGGCACCAGGGAAACTAGTCCATGGAACTATATCCTTCATCTGCCCCTCTGCAGTCTTCATAAGTTTGTCCTGGGCCATAAGATCCTTTAGTCCCTTAGGATCATTTGCTGTATTCTTTCCTGATGGAAGATATCCAGTTCCCTTAGTCCATGTTGTTTGTGACTGAGTAGTAAGTAAAGATTTTATAAATTTCCAAGCTGCCTTTTGACCTGCTTCATCTTGTGCAGTTATCATAAGAAAATTCCCCCCTGCTGGCACTCTTCTTGGATTGTTTCCAAATAGAGGGAACTCGGTTCCTCTTAAATCAAATTTAGCACTTTTTTCAAAATTATCTCTTTTACCTATGGTAGTTAAACACATAGCAACCTTTCCGCTTAAGAATGCCTGATTACCTTCATCAAAATTTACATGAAGTGCAGTATTGTCCTTTATCATACCCGCTAATAAATCATAGGCTTCAGCAGATTGTTTAGTTGCAAAACTTGCCTTAACAGTACCATTATCTTTAGAGGTCATTTTCCCACCATTTGCCTCCATTAGTGCCTGCTGAGCCCAGTTATCTGCTGGCTCCTGCATATAAAAACCATAGATTCCCGTTTTCTGTTTTATTATTTCACTATCTTTTTTAACCTCATCCCAGGTTTTAGGTGGATTCTCAGGGTCTAATCCTGCAGCTTTAAATATATCTGCATTGTAATATACTATAGGGTTACTTATGGAATAGGGAATACCTATTTGCTTTCCATTAACCTTTGCTAAATCCAATATGTTAGATGAAAAATTTTCACTTAAATAATTCTTATCCTCTGGAAAATACTTTTTTATTACTTCATCTGGGGTAACATATTTAAAGTTTTCTGCTGCATAGTTTAAGTAATTGTATCCCATTTGAACTACAGCTGGATATTGTTTAGATGCCGCGGCCGCCTGAAGGTTCTGTGCAAGCCCCTTATACATATCTGCATTGAACTTTGCCGTTACAGTTACATCCTTTGACTCACCATTAAACTTATTAACTAGATTGGTAACAGTTGGTCCACCAAAACTTTGGGTTGCAACGTGCCAATACTCTATTTGGGTTTTTCCTCCCACATTTTTAGAAGAGCTGTTTGATTTGCATCCTGCCAATAATGATATAGATAATGTAGTAATAAGTACTGGTATTAATATCTTTTTGATATTCAATATTATCAACCTCTCTATTTTTAATTATCTAAGCTACAGTAATAAATTATAGTTATCCTTAGTTAACTTTGGTTTATGGACTGGTTAAAAAACTTTTACCTATGATAATTAATTTTTACAAAGACAAAAAACCCTAGAAATAATTTCTAGAGCTATAATCCATGTATTATATTTTTATAGTCAATAGTGTATATTACCTTAAACCGGTCTACGTCTTAATATGTTAATATCAACTTCATGTTTACCAGTCATTTCCGATAACTACTCAATAATACCTAATAGTAATTAAAGTCTATAATCAATATTAGAATTCTTATATTATACTATCTCTCCATGGCATTGTATATATACATAATTTTACCATATAACCTATTTGGTATACTTCAATTATCTACACCAGTTTTAGAGCTAGAATCCTCTTGAGATGTAACAATATTATATAGCTTCTTTTCCCCTATCACCACTCTGTAACCTCACTCCAATGCTTACGTGTTCTTGGATAAGGTGATTGATCTGCATAACCTATAGCTACTGCTGCCACAAGTTCTTCCTGTTTATTTAGCCAGGAGCATATTTCTTTATCACAATAAAATATATCGCATATCCAAAGAGTAGCTAGTCCAAAATTCTCTGCTGCTAAAATCATGTTCTGTACAGCGGCTCCTATAGACTGAGTATCTGTAAGCATCCTATTATGATTATAATCTTTTTCAAAATTTGAAAATGCGTTGAATACCAAAATAACTGTGTCTGCTTCTTTTATTGAATTGCTGCTTATGTTAAGGCTTCCAAAATCCAAACCTTTTTCTCCGTAATCCTTTGAAGTCTTATTCATAATATGTACTAGTTGTTCTTTATTTTTTCCCTGAAGCACAACGAATCTCCAAGGTTGACGATTCTTTCCAGAAGGTGCTTTAGTAGCTAGTTCCAATAATCTTTCTATAGTTTCTCTTGAAACTTCTTTATCTTTAAATTTTCGTATACTTCTTCTCTGTTCTATTGCTTTTATTGTATCCATTATTAAATCCTCCTGAAGTATTCTTTAACTTAGGCACATTCAAATAAATAACTAGTCAGTATGCTAGTCTATTTTGAATCCCACCACGTCAACAGAACCCTCAGATAGCTCACTATCTGAAGAACCTATTTCCTTGTAGGATTCAAAATATACGTCGCATCTTTGACTTACTATTTATTTTCATATGCCTTATACCTATTTTATCATAGCCTGGTAGGAGATTACCACTCGATGCCAATAAGGAAGTATTTGGGTATTGTTAAAAGTTTATTTATTCAATGGTTAATTATATAAAATTAAAATATCCCCTAAATATAAGAATTTCCCTTATAAAACAAAGAACCAGGATATAATATCCTGGTAAATTTATAAGGAATTAATGTTTTAATGAGAAATTAACCATCTTTATTATACCATTTTTTTCTAAACATGTATATAGAATGTTATAATTTCGTTAAAAAATATACAATTTTATTGAATATAGATAGACATATTCTTTACAATATTTTTTAAACGAATAAACATAACAGAAAAAATAAGGATTCATAAAAGCCCTGGGTTGCCCAGCTACCCAGGGCTATAAATATTTATAATTGAATTGTCATTAAGTTATTACTCTAATTTACTCATTTGTATATTTTAAGCTTACATTGATTTCAGCCTACTATAATATATGCTTAATCAATTAAAATTGACTACAATTTAAATATTAAAAAAAGAGACACTAGTGTCTCTACCAGTGTCTTTAAGGCATCTTCAAATAAATAACTAGTCAATTTATTTTCACATGCCTAATATAAAATCATGAGTTTGTTAAGTGGAGGATAATTTCCATATGATTATAATAGCATCTAATTATTAACATTTCATTACAATAAGTTTAATACTTTTTAAAAATTCTCTTTACTTATTTTAATTATTAACCTGACTAACTTGGTGTAAGTCTCCCACGCACTCTGTGAAAGCGATTCACACAAAATCAAAAAGAAGATTTTGGTTCTCTGCTTGCACTCTGCGAAAGTGATTCGCACCAAATTAAAATTTGGGCTCTCTACTTTTCTTCAAGTG
>NZ_BAEV01000120.1 GCF_000246895.1 Clostridium arbusti SL206
GCCTTATAAATATTAAAAATTATAATTACAAATCAACAGTTTTAAAAAAACAAGTTCTATTTCCGGTATGACAAGCTGCACCTACTTGTTGTACTTTTATAAGCAAAGTATCATTATCGCAATCTACACTTATATTTTTTACATATTGAAAATGACCTGAAGTAGCTCCTTTGTTCCAATACTCATTTCTTGAACGACTCCAAAACCAAGTAGTTTTTGTTTCTAAAGTCTTTCTTAAGGACTCTTTATTCATGTATGCTAACATTAATACTTCATCATTTTCTACGTCTACAATAATAGTAGGTACTAAGCCTTTACTAAAATCTACAGACTCTAACAATTCATTTCTATTCATATTTTCACCTACTTTAAAATTCCAGAATTATAGTCTTACCTTAACTTTTTTCTCTCTTAAATATTCCTTGACCTGCCTTATTGTAAGTTCTCTGTAGTGGAAAAGAGAAGCAGCTAAAGCAGCATCACAATTAGTTTTTTCAAATACATCATAAAAATGTTCTAATTTTCCACAACCACCAGAAGCTATAACTGGAATATTTACTGCCTCAGTAATGGCCCTTGTAAACTCTAAATCATATCCGTTTTTTGTACCATCAGCATCCATACTTGTAAGAAGTATTTCTCCACAACCAAACTTTTCTGCCTTTTTAGCCCACTCTATAGCATCAAGTCCTGTATCTATTCTTCCCCCAGCAATAACTACATTCCACCCAGATTGGTCTTCTCTTTTTCTACCATCTATAGCTACTACTACACATTGAGTTCCAAACCTTTCAGCCGCTCTTGTTATGAGCGTAGGGTCCTTTACAGCTGATGAGTTTATAGATATTTTATCAGCTCCAGCCTTTAGTATATCTCTAAAATCATCTACAGTTCTTATTCCGCCGCCTACAGTCAATGGTATAAAAACCTTTTCTGCTGTTCTCTTTACCACATCTATCATGGTTTTTCTTCCATCATAAGTTGCTGTTATATCAAGAAATACTATTTCGTCAGCACCTTCGCTATTATAGTATTCTGCTATGGCAACTGGATCACCAACATCTTTTAAATCTACAAAGTTTATTCCCTTAACTACTCTGCCCATATTTACATCAAGACATGGTATTATTCTCTTAGTAAGCATTCTATCACATCCTTTAAAATATAATTTATTTTATCACGATAATATTAAATTTAATTACAATTTAAACCCTATACATTTTTGTTAATAAAATATTTGAAGATATATTAACCTTTAATCATCATATCATCTACTATTTTTTGAAGTTTTTCTACAAAAATATTCATCTCTTCTTCTGATCCAATAGTTATTCTAAGATAATTATTTATTCTAGGTTTATTGAAGTATCTTACTAGCAACCCATTTTCTCTAAGTGTAAAAAATAATTTTTCTCCATTTATTTTAGGGTGTGATGCAAAAATAAAATTTGCCTTAGAAGGTACAACTTCAAAGCCTATTTCTTTTAATTTTGATACTACCATTTCTCTTGTGTCCATTATCTTTGAGGTACAATCTTTGAAATGCTCTTCATCTTTAATTGCTGCCACTGCTGCTTTTGCTGCTACTCTATCTATGGTATAAGAATTCATAGAATTTTTTATTCTATTTAATCCATCTATCAACTCTTCTTGAGCTAGTGCAAAACCCAAACGAATTCCAGCTAGTGATCTAGATTTTGATAGAGTTTGAATTACTAATAAATTAGGGTAATCTTTAATAAGACTAACCACAGACTCACCACCAAAATCTACATAAGCCTCATCAATTATAACTACCTTATCACAATTAAACTCCAATATTTTCTTTATAGCATCTACATCTAATATTCTTCCTGTAGGTGCATTTGGATTTGGAATAATAACTCCACCATTTTTGCATAAAAAATCCTTAACATTTATAGAAAAATCCTCTTTCAATTTTGCTAGTTTATAATTTAATTTATAAAGTTTAGCATAAACAGGATAAAAACTATAGCTTATATCTGGAAATACAATATCTTCATCCTGATTAAAGAAAGCTAGAAATGAAAAAGCTAATACTTCATCTGAACCATTTCCTATAAATACTTGATTTCTATTCAATTTATAATATTCTGCAATAGTATCCCTTAATTCATCACAATTTGGATCTGGATACAATCTCAAATCTTCATTTGCTGCCATTTTTATGGCCTCTAACACTTTTTCTGAGGGAGGATAAGGATTCTCATTAGTATTTAGTTTAATATACTTTTTATCTTTAGGTTGCTCACCACAAACATAAGGTTCTATATTTTTAGTAATTTCACTCCAATATTTACTCATTTAAAATTCCCCCTAATTACTTACAAGCAATTATAGCTTCTGACAAATTGATGTTTCCTGAATATATAGCTTTGCCTGTAATAGCACCATAAATTTCCATATTCTTTATAGACTTCAAATCTTCCACAGTCTTAATACCACCAGAAGCTATTATATTACAGCTTACGCTTTTTTGAATTTTCTCAAGTTGTTCTAAATTAGGTCCTTGCAATGTTCCATCTTTACTTATATCTGTAAATATAATAGTTTTTACACCCATACTTTCCATTTGCTGTGCAAAATCAATATAATCTACATCACTTACATTAACCCATCCATTTACTGCTACTTTTTCATTTTTTGCATCTATTCCTACAGCTATTTTTTCTCCATATTTTTTTACTGCCTTCTTTACAAATTCCATATCCTTTAGTGCAGCCGTACCCAATATTACTCTAGAAACACCGGTTTCAACAAGCATATCTACAGTTTCCATGTTTCTTATACCGCCACCAAGTTCTACCGGTATGTTTACATTCTTTATTACTTCCGATATGATGCTTAGATTTTTAATTTCACCATTTAGTGCTCCGTCCAAATCTACCATATGTATATATTCTGCTCCACTTTTCTTAAAACCCATTGCTACTTCAAGCGGATTTTCACCTACAATTTCTGATTTATTAAATTTTCCCTGATACAATCTTACACATTTGCCATCTCTTAAATCCATAGCTGGAAAAACTATCACTATAACAACCCCCAAAAATTTTTAAGCATCTTTATTCCTGGATCACCGCTTTTTTCAGGATGAAACTGAAAACCGAATACATTTTTTTTACTTACGGCAGCAGGTACATTTATAGCATAAAAGCTATCTGCATCCAAATTATCTTCTTCTAATTCAGCATAATAAGAATGAACAAAATATGCATAGCTTCCGTCTTTTACTCCTTCTAAAAGAGGAGAGTTTTTTAATATGTTTAAAGAATTCCATCCCATATGAGGTATCTTTAAATTAATATCAAATTTCTTTACTTTTCCCTTTATTAGGCCAAGACCTTCTGTGGGCCTAACTTCATCGCTTTCATCAAATAAAAGCTGCATTCCAAGACATATTCCAAGTATTGGTACCCCAGAATCCGCAGCATTCTTTAGTGCCTTATTCATATTTAATTTATTTATATTTTCCATAGCATCGGGGAAAGCTCCTACTCCAGGAAGTATAATACCGTCACTGTCCAAGATCTCATCCACATTTGATGTTATATTGCATTTTCCACCAAAGGATTCAAAGGCTTTCTGAACACTTCTCAAATTGCCCATACCATAATCAACGATACTCAATGTTTTTTCCTTCAAATTTTTCACCCCTTAGTATTTTCTATTAATACCATAATTAAAATAAAACTGCATATTAACTTGCTTTGATTTAAAGACTATAAGCTTCCTTTTGTGGACATTACACCCTTTATTCTTCCATCAATTTGTACTGCTTCACTAAGTGCTCTTCCTAAAGCTTTAAATAGGCCTTCTATCATATGATGGGTATTTTTGCCGTATAGAACCCTTGCATGAAGAGTTATACCAGCATTGAAAGCCACTGCTCTGAAAAACTCTTCTACCATTTCTGTTTCAAACATTCCTAGCTTCTCCGTAACAAAATCACCTTCAAAAACTAAATAAGGTCTTCCGCTAATATCAATGGACACAAGTGAAAGACTTTCATCCATTGGTACATAGGCTGTTCCATATCTCTTTATACTGGCTTTATCTCCAAGTGCTTCACCTATACATTTTCCAAGAACTATACCTACATCCTCTACTAAATGATGTGAGTCCACATAAGTATCCCCTTCTGCCTTAAGGTTTAAATTCATAAGTCCATGCTTTGTCATAAGTATAAGCATATGATCAAAGAATCCTACACCAGTTTCTATATTAGAGTTTCCCTCTCCGTCAAGTTCTAAACTCATATTTATATTTGTTTCCATGGTTTTTCTTGAAATGGCTGCTTCTCTTTTAGCCATAAAAATCACTCCTAAATGATTATATTAGGCACATTCAAATGCCTTATTTAAACCTTACCTTAATTGAATTAGCATGTGCTGTTAGTCCTTCTGTATCTGCAAGTTTTACTATCTTATCCTTCACTCCGTAAAGTGCATCTTCACTGTAGTATATATAACTTGATTTTTTAATAAAATCATCTACAGACAGTGGTGAGAAGAATCTAGCACTTCCACTAGTTGGCAATACATGGTTTGGTCCTGCCATATAATCTCCTAGAGGTTCTGGTGAATAAGATCCAAGGAAAACTGACCCTGCATTTTTTATTCTTCCAAGATATAAGAATGGATCTTTTACCATAAGTTCAAAGTGTTCAGGAGCTATTTTATTTCCTAAATCAATTGCTTCATCCATATTGTTTACTACTAGTATTACTCCAAAATCCTTTAGGGAAGTTTCAATTATTTCTTTTCTACTTAAATCTTCCACTTGCCTTTTTATCTCTTTTTGAACCTTTAAAGCTAATTCCTCTGATGTGGTTACTAAAATTGCAGAGGCAAGTTTATCATGTTCAGCCTGAGACATCAAGTCAGCTGCGATAAATTTTTCATTTCCATTTTCATCAGAAACCACTAGTATTTCACTAGGACCTGCGATCATATCTATATCTACAAGACCAAAAACACTTCTCTTTGCTAAAGCTACAAAAATATTTCCTGGTCCAACTATTTTGTCTACCTTTTTTATAGTTTCAGTACCGTAAGCAAGTGCCCCAATAGCTTGTGCTCCACCTACTTTGTAAATTTCATCAACCCCGGCAATATCCGCTGCAACAAGTATACTTTCGCTTATTGTACCATCTTTTCTAGGTGGTGTAACCATAACAATTTTTTCTACTCCTGCAACTTTAGCTGGAAGTGCATTCATGAGCACAGAAGATGGATATGCTGCAGTGCCTCCTGGTACATATATTCCCACTCTAGCAAGTCCTCTAACTGTTTGTCCCATGACTACACCATTTTCTTTTGTCATGATCCAAGATTTATCTTTTTGTTTTTGGTGAAATTCTGTTATATTTTCCTTAGCTGTTTTTAGAGCCTCTACGAATTCATCATCCACTACTTCATAGGCTTTCTTTACCTCTTCTTCAGTAACAGTTAACTTTTCTATATTTTCACAGTCAAATTTTCTTGTAAACTTTAAAACTGCAGCATCTCCATTTTCTTTTATCTCTGAAAGTATTTCTGCTACCTTTATATTTACGTCATCTTCAATACCTTCTGCTCTCTTTTTTAGACTCTCTAAGTATTCTTTTCCCTCTTTACTATTAGCCTTTAATATATTAATTAACTCACTCATTAAAATTACCTCCTATTAAATATCTTAAAAAACAACAAATAATCATACAGTGTATTTTACTTTTTATTCTTATTCAGATACCCTATCAAATTCATTTACTACACTTTGTACATTGGCTATTAAATTCTTAATTTCATCTTTTCTCATTTTCATACTAGCTCTATTCACAATCATTCTAGCACTTATATCGCATATATCATTAAATACAACTAATCCATTTTCCTTTAAAGTTGTTCCCGTTTCAACTATATCTACAATTGCATCTGAAAGACCTAAAATAGGCGCTAGTTCTACAGAGCCTTCTATTTTAATAATCTCTACATCCATACCAAGTTTTCTAAAATATTCTCTTGTAACTCTAGGATATTTAGTAGCAATTTTCTTTCTGTTATAACCTTCATTTACATTAAAACTTGGTATAGACGCTAGTGCAAATTTGCATTTACCAACTTTTAAATCCATAACTTCGTAGAAGTCTCTTCCCTCTTCTAGTAAAGTATCCTTACCAACTATCCCTATATCTGCTGCTCCGTGTTCTACATAAGTTAATACATCTACTGCTTTTACAAGTACAAACTGTATGTTATTTTTTCTATCGCAAAGTACAAGTCTTCTGCCTTTATTCTTTAATTCTTCTGTATCAATTCCAACTTTTTCAAATATATCTATTGAAAACTTTTCAAGTCTTCCCTTAGTAAGTGCTATTCTTAAAGGTTTTATGCATTCCATATTGATTAGCTCTCCATTTCTAAAATTTATATTTTTAATTTAGTCATCTAAAAATAGACTAGCCTAATGACTATTTATTTCTTTAATGATTCCTTTATCCATTTACTATCTTCTAATTTAAATTCAGTTCCTTCTGACACATTTATAACAGATTTTATATTTATCTTTTCTGCATATTTTAAACTTTCTTCTTCTTTCTTCATTAAACTTACTTCTGCCTTTATTCCCTTATCATTAAAATCCTTAAGTACATCATAAGCTTTATTTAAATCATCAAAATTACAGTGTATAATTTTCTCCATTTTTTTATATTCAAAAACTTTTCCTTGAATTTCTAAAGCTTGAAGAACAATATCTACATTTATTGCAAGTCCTGTAGCTGGCAATTTTTCGCCAAAATTTTCTATGAGTTTATCATATCTGCCACCACTTAGTATGCTATCACCTGCATCCATACAATAACCTCTAAAAATAAGTCCTGAATAATAGTTTAAATTTTGTACCATCCCCAAATCAATGGATATGTATTTGCTAAATCCTAATTTTTCCATTATTTCATAAACTCTTTCTATATTCTCAAGAGCTTTTACTCCATAGGATTTTCCAAGTAGTTCTCTAGTTTCAGTAATAACTTCTTTCCCACCAAATAGCTCTGGAAGTCTTTGTAGTATTTCCAAAGCATTTTCATCAATAACTTTATCATTGCTGCTTAAGAATTCTCTAAGACCCGCAATATTCTTATTTTGAATAAATAATCTAATGCTTTCCTTATCTTCATCACTTAAAGGTAAATTTTCTGTAAGCTGTCTAAAGAACTGTGAATCTCCAATTTCTATTTTGAAATTTTTAAGTCCTATTTTATTTAAGGCCTCTATTCCCGTAATAATTGCCTCTATATCTCCTCTTATACTATCTACTCCAATAATTTCAATACCTGATTGAGTAAACTCACTTAGCTTACCATTTAGAACTTCATTTACTCTAAATATATTTTGGCTATAACAAAGTTTTAATGGATACATATCAGGCTTTATCTTTGTAGCCGCTATTCTTGCTATAGGTGTTGTCATATCAGATCTCAAGACTAAAATTCTTCCTCTGTTATCAAAGAGCTTATACATTTTTTCTTGAGGAATTGGCTGATTTTCCATATTAAATACATCATAGAATTCCAATGTAGGAGAAATGATCTCATGGTATCCATAATTTATATAAACATCTCTAATCAAATCCTCTATTTTAACTTTAGATACACACTCCTGAAAAAGTATATCTTTTGTTCCATCTGGTATATATTTTTTTAAATTTGCCATGATAAGTCCTCCATTAATTTAGCTTTATTGATTTATTGCTTCACCGCTTTACTATACTAAAATATTATCAATTAAATTTCAAAAAGTCAATATTAAAATAAAAACATTGTTAGCACAAATAAAATAATATATGCTAACAATGTTACTCTGCAATATATTCTATTTTTCTATTTTTAAAATATACTGGTTTTAGTCCACATGATTCTGCTATTTTCATTGCCTCTTTATAATTAGAACCTATACTATTTTCACTGTGAGAATCCGATCCTATAGTTACATATTTACCTTTAAGTTCTCCAAATCTTTTGTATATATCTACAAGACTCTTAAAGGATTCACAATTAGAAAGCCTTCTTGTATTTATCTCTATAGCTATATTTCTATCACTAAGAGCTTTAAGTATTTCATCGATTATATCATTATATTCCTTATAATGTATTTCCTTGTCCTCATATTGAGCATATCTACATATATAATCAATATGACCAAGACTATCTATATAGGGATGAGTCTTAATATTGTCTAACATATTTTGAAAATACTCATTATAAGCCTGCTTCTTAGTTTTATTCTCATAAAAGCTCTTTTCATATATATCTATCCCATTTACAAAATGTATAGACCCAAGTACATAATCAAATGGGTGAGTTTTCTCTATTTTAGCGTTTTCTTCTAAGCAATCTTCTCGCATTCCTAGTTCTATTCCAAGAAGAAGCTTGTCACTTCTATATTTATCATACTGTCGAAAGTATTTATCTATATCAAATATAAATTCACCTTCTACAGGAAAATTTAAATCCATATGTTCTGTTATTATAAGACCTATATCATCATTATTTGCCTTTTTAATAGCCCTATCTATGGTAAGTTTAGAATCTGTAGAAAAAATTGTATGAACATGAGTATCAAACATATATAATTCCTGACTTTTAAATACTAGAATATTTAAATCTCTAATATTTTTCTTATCCTATAATATTAAGATAATGTTATCAGGATTTTCACCTACCCTCCATTTTAATATTTACAATTAACCTATATATTATAATTTTACATATCTTTCTCTAAATTTATATTAAATTAATTTTATCACATTTGTTAAATGTAGGCTAGCATATGAAAATACAAAAGAAAATAGGATTTGGCAAAAAGTATTAACAATACTCTTTACTAAATCCTATTTATAAAATTATAATATTAACCCACTATATCTGAGAATTCTATATTTACAATATTTTTTCTATTGCTTACCAAATTATGATTTTCTGAAATCTTATCTTTATCTAATAATAAAACAGGAAGTTCAATTAAAAATTCGCTACCTTTTCCCTCTTCACTCTCGACCCATACTTTGCCATTATGCATTTCTATTAATGCCTTCACTATAGAAAGTCCTATACCACTTCCGCCACACTCCTTAGCTATAGATTCTTTTGCTTGTATAAATCTTTCAAATATGCTATTCCTCATTTTCTCTGGAATGCCTATTCCCGTATCCTTAACTGATATAAGCACTTTATTTCCCTTATCATAAATATTCACCATTATCTTTCCACCAGGTTTTGTAAACTTAACTGCGTTTGAAAGAAGATTTATAATTACCCTGCTCATTTTTTCTTCATCACAGGCAATATATTTTTCTTCCATATCCGTATCAAATATTAGTTGAATATTTTTACTCTTAATGTATTCTGCTATAGACATAGATGTATCTTCAACTACTCTTACAATGTCACAATTTTCCATATTTATATTGAAATATCCTGAATCAATCTTAGTTATATCAATTAAGTTATTTATAAGTTTTAGAAGTCTATAACAATTTTGTTTTGTCATGTTCAAATATTTATTTAAATTATTATCACTAATTTTTAAATTTTTAAAATTCATTTCTAATAATTGTACAGCTGTAAATATGACATTTAATGGTGTCCTCAATTCATGTGATATATTTGCAAAGAAATCTTTTCTTATTTTATCTGACTGTAGTACCTGTTGTAAAAGTTTCTCGTTTTCTTCTGCTTTTTTACTTTCAGTTATATCTCTAGCTATAGTCATTACAATATCTCTATCATAGGGAATAGATGCTGCAGTTGCCTTTACAAAAACTTCATTTCCTTCTATATCTATATATTTTTCTTCTACAAAAGAGCATGCCTTTCCATTTTGCTTTGCAATTTCCATTCTTTTTTTAACTAATTCATGATAATCTCTATGTACAAAATCCAGAATATCCTTTTCCATAATCTGTTTAGTACTCTTTAATTTAAATAAATCTAATGCAGCTTTATTTGCAAAAATAAATTTATTGTGTTTACTTATTATAATTGCATTAGGACTCAAACTTAGAACTGTCCTATATCTCTGAGAAGCTTTTTTCAGTGCAAGTGCTGTGGAATCTTCTTTTATATTCTGTTTTTTTAATTTATTATTTATTTTTTCTAACTGTAAATTTTTTTCTTTAAGCTTGGTATTCAAACTATTTAACTCAGAAAAAAATTTATTATATGGCTTTTTTATTGACAAATGTATTGTGATTTTATAAATTAAATAAAAAGATATAAATTCAATAACTTGACTAAATATGTATGTAATCTTATTGGAATATCCATAAAAATTATATAAGAACTGAGAAATAATTATAAATACAGCAGCCAGCAAAATCATATTAAAAATACTTTTATTGTAATCATCTCTATATTTAAAGTCTATACCAATTAATATAATAGCTATAATAACTTGTACATAATTTTTTATGCCATTAAATTCATTTATAAAACTTACATTAGCTACAGTTAAAGAGGATAAACCCGTATAAGTAATAACATATATTAAACTAATGACTGCTAGAATTGCATAACACATTCCTAATAAGATCATTGAGTTGTTCTTTAAATAT
>NZ_BAEV01000119.1 GCF_000246895.1 Clostridium arbusti SL206
AGAACTCACCCTTTATTTATTGCCAATATATAAAAAATATCAAACTAATTTGGAAATAACTAATCTATTGTACATACTATTATCTATCACTTCCTCAAAAATACTTATGAGTTTATTTCATTATAACAATTCTTATATATAAGCCACTATATATAATTTTAACACAATATTCTGTACTTCACTGCTTATATATATCCATTTATTTTAACATAATATAAAAACAATAATGATATGTTAAAATACTATACTATACTTATAATCAATAGTATAATATTTATAACACAAATATGAACTTTAAATTTAATATGATAAAGCCCAATAAAAAGGTTCTACATACATCATAAATTTAACAGGAGGATTATTATGAAAATTAACATTAGAGATGTAGCTAAAGAAGCAAACGTATCTATGAGTACAGTTTCAAGAGTTATAAACAATAATTATCCAGTTAAAGCTGAAACTAAAAAAAGAGTGGATGCAGCAATTAAGAAATTAAACTTTAGTCCCAATATATTAGCAAGATCTTTAGTACATCAAAATACAAAAACCATCGGTGTAATAGCTCCTAGTATAAATAACCTTTTCTTTCCTACTGTAATTAAAGGCATAGAACACATATTGAGAACAAATGAATATTCAATTTATCTTTGTGATACAGATGACAAAGCAGAAGATGAAGTAAAATATATAAAGTCATTACTAGGAAGACAAGTTGATGGGATAATTTCTATTGATCCTAAAACCGAAAACATTAAAAGTGGGTTTTATGAAGGCATAAATAATGAGATTCCTTTAGTATGTATTAATGGATATAATAAAAACATTAAATGTAACTTCGTTTTGAATGATGAAGTAAGTGGAGCTCAGCAAGCAATGAAATATCTGATAGATTTAGGTCATAAAAACATAATATTTGTAAGAGGTGAAAAAAGTAATTCCTATGACTTAAAAGAAAACGTTTATAAAAAAATATTAAAAGAAAATGGACTGATAAAAAGTAGAAAAATTGTTGATATTGGTGAAGGAAACAGCGATGAAACTGTTGAAAATACTATGAATATTATTTATAAAAATCTTCAGGACAATAAAGATAACTTTCCAATAGCATTTTTTACTTGCAATGATTTAATAGCACTAGGAGTTATGAATGCCTGTAAAAGATCAGGCTATGATGTACCTAATGATGTTTCTATTATCGGATTTGATAACATATCCATTTCTAGTCTAGTTGAACCAAAACTTACGACTGTAGATCAGAATATGTGTTCCTTAGGTGAAAATGCAGCAAATATGATTTTGGATATAATAAGAAGTAAAGATAAAAATTTAAAGAAGGTAATCTTAAATACTAAGTTAATTATAAGAAATAGTTGTATTAAGATATTGCCTTAAAGATCAACCTCTTAATAAATATTTTAAATTTATTTATTGATTATTAATAATAATATGTTAAAATTATATATAGAAAAGGTTTTCTTTAACAATTTTATTTATTGAGAGTCATGCTATTTTTATCTTTTACTCATATAAAATGGTAAAATAATGTTTATTATCTTTCTCTTTAAGAAAATAGCAATTACTAACATCCAATTACCCAATAAAAAATATAATATAAATTCAGGAGGTTTTTTATTATGGCTATTTTAGTTTGCGGTGGCGCTGGATATATAGGCAGCCATATGGTTGCTCATTTATTAGAAAATAAAAAGGAAGTTATCATAGTTGATAATCTTCAAAAAGGACACAAAGATTCACTTTTAGGTGGAAAGCTCTATGTAGGTGATTTAAGAGATACAGAATTCCTTAGCAAGGTTTTCACTGAAAATAAAATAGAAGCAGTTATAGACTTTGCAGCGGATTCTTTGGTTGGAGAAAGTGTAGAAAATCCACTAAAATATTTTAATAATAATATTGGTTCAACAATAAATCTTTTACAGGTTATGCAAAAACATAATGTAAAATATATTGTATTCTCTTCTACTGCCGCTACTTATGGTGAACCAGAAAATGTACCAATACAGGAGCAGGACAAGACCTTTCCTACTAACCCTTATGGGGAATCAAAACTTGCAGTAGAAAAAATATTAAAATGGTGTGATAAAGCCTATGGAATAAAGTATACTGCACTAAGATACTTTAATGCAGCCGGTGCTCATACAAACGGTAAAATAGGAGAAGATCACAGACCAGAAAGTCACCTTATCCCATTAATTTTACAAGTAGCCCTAAAGAAAAGAGAAAAGATAATGATATTTGGAGATGACTACGATACTGCTGATGGTTCCTGTGTAAGAGACTACATACATGTATCTGACTTAGCTGCAGCTCACCTTTTAGCATTAAAAAGACTACAAAATGGTGGGGATAGTAGAATCTATAATTTAGGAAACGGCAAAGGTTTTTCTGTTAAAGAAGTAGTTGATGTTACTAGAAAGGTTACTGGAGTAGAGATCAAAGCAGAAGTAGCGCCTAGACGTGCTGGTGATCCTGCAACTTTAATAGCTTCTTCTGAAAAAGCTATTGAAGAATTAGACTGGAAACCTCAGTACAATTCACTTGAAACAATAATTGATACAGCTTGGAACTGGCATAAAAATCATGTGGATGGTTATGAAAAATAAGTTATTAGCCTAAATATATGGTACAAATATTATTAATATATCTGTATGAAAGTATTAACATACTTTATACTAAATTACTGACACTATCAAATTATTGAATTTCAATAGATTTGATAGTGTTTTTCATTCTGTACTCTTTAGGACAACATCCTTTTATTTTTTTAAAAACTTTAGAAAATGTTAAAGGGTCATTATATCCTACTGAATGAGATATTTCACTAATACTTAGGGCGTAATTATTCATCAACTCACAAGCTTTCTTAATACGAAATTTTATTATAAATTCCTGCGGAGATTGCTTACAGTGATTTTTGAAAACATCACTGAAATAGCTTCTATTTAAACATAAATATTCCTCTGCTACATTTTTAATATTTATAGGTCTTGAATAATTTCTTTCTACATACTCAATAAATTTTTTAATATAAACATCCTTATTCCCATAGCCTGTAAAATTATGATTTTCTGCCGACTCTATAAGTTCTGAAAGAAGAATATATAAAAATCCTTGTAATCGCACTTCATTTGCCCAATGTAAATGTCTTACCTCCATCATTTGGAATAAACACTCTTTTGTGAATTTATTGTTATTGGTAAATATTGGATTATATCTATCCAAAGCTGCTTGTTTCAAATAATATTCTGCTTTTACTCCACTGAAACCAATCCATGCATATTCCCAAGGTTCTGAAAAATCTGCTTCATAATATGTAACAACATCTGGACATATGAGAAACCCTTGACCCTTATGTATATCATATACATTATTATCTACATGAAATTTACCCTTTCCATTAAGTACATAATGAATTAGAAAATGATCTCTTATGGCAGGCCCATAATAATGTCCAGAAGAACATTTCTCCATTCCACATTCATAGACAACCAAATCTATTCCATCTCTATTATTATTAAAAAAAGTATCCATTTTATCCCCCACTATCTAACATTTTACCATATTTATCTATCATCATCCTATTTAAATCTATTAAAAATAAAAATATAATAGACTTATGATAACGTTTAATTTCAAATTTAAATTTGAAATTTTTACGTTATGAATAATATTTCATTTAGAAAGGATAAAATCAAAAATGTCATTTAAAATTTTAGGTATACTTGCTGCAATATTAACCACCTCTTCTTTTATTCCGCAGGCGTTAAAGACCATAAAAACAAAAGATACTTCTAGTATATCATTTGGTATGTATATCATGTTTACCCTAGGTATATTGTTTTGGATATTTTACGGTTTATATATACAAGACATATCCCTTATAGCTGCTAATATAGTAACATTTATTTTTGCATTTATTATACTAAGCTATAAAATATTAAATCTGAAGAATTCTCAAGAAAAGTGAGAAAAACTAATATTATAATTTTTGTTTATTAAGAAAAAGCATGGCTATGAAATTCCAAAAAACATTAGATTTGATAATCATAAAAACTAAAAATTTCACTTTATAAAAAGTTACCGTAATTTAAAATATAAAACATAGAGACCAATATGGGAATATTATTCCTATTTTAGTCTCTATGTTAAATTTTTCTGCTCAAATTACTTATCATTAATTCATAAACCATCTGTAATCTTGCCTGCAGTCAACGTACACCTTCTTATCTTTAATCAGATTCTTACTCTTTTTATTCAAATATCTGATGTGTCCCCTCTCCTATTCCACTGGAATAAAAACTTGGTTCGTATCCAATTCTCTCTGTGTAAGTTTTCTTTACCTGTTCTGTAAATGTATCTATTTTATCCTTCCGAACTAAAGCTATAGCACAGCCGCCAAAACCAGCACCAGTCATTCTTGCTCCGATGCATCCTTCCGCCTTCAAAGCTTCTTCAACTAATGAATCGAGTTCTTTTCCTGTAACTTCATATAAATTTTTTAATGAATTATGTGACTCTATTAAAAGTCTTCCAAATTCCTCTAATTCACCTTTATTAAGACTATCAAAAGCACTTATAACTCTATCATTTTCATATACTGAATGCTTTGCTCTATCTTTGATTTTTTCATCAGTAAATAAATACTCTATCTTATCGAACTCTTTTGGTGTTAAGTCACACAAATTTTTAATGTTTTTTTGCTTCTGTATGATTTTTAAAGCTTCTTCACATTCTGCCCTTCTTTCATTATACTTAGATTCATTCAAAGCCCTTCTCTTATTAGTATTCATTATTACTATAGCATAATCTAAAAGCTTTACATCTGCATATTTATAATTTAAGCTATTGCAGTCTAAAAGAATAGCTTTATCTTTTTTACCCATTCCAACTGCAAATTGATCCATCACTCCGCAGTTAACCCCTACAAACTCATTTTCAGCTTTTTGAGCTATCTTAACTAATTCAACTCTATCTATTTTACCCTCATTAAATAAATTATTTAAAATTACACCAATTAGCACTTCAAGAGACGCTGAAGAAGATAACCCTGCTCCATTAGGTATATTACCACTTATGATTATATCCATACCCTTTACCTTATATCCCATATCAATCATTATCTTTATTACACCTTTAGGATAATTTGCCCAATCATCTTCTTCCTTATAGCTCAAATTATCTAAATCAGAACCAATCCTTAATTCAAAATTTGTAGATGCTAAATTCAGCTTATTATCATCTCTCACTTTAACAAGAGCATAGGTTCCAAAATCTAAAGCACATGGAAATACAAAGCCTCCATTATAATCTATATGCTCTCCTATAAGGTTAACTCTTCCTGGTGAAAAAAAAGTAAACTCACTTTTAACTCCATATATTTCTTCAAATTTTTTCTTCAAATCATTTATTTCCATAATACTTGCCCCCAAATTATAATATAAAATTTTTACCTGTTAATTAATATAAACTTAGAATGAGAAATAAAATCTCACTCTAAGCAATAGTCAATTTTAGAAAACCTTTTCTATCCTTATATATTAATATTATCAAATTAAATTTATATTTGCAATAGTTTTTTTAAACGTTTTCATGAAATATTTTAGTAAAATCATTTTATTGTTTAGTAAAAATCATCTTTAATTTTCATTGGTAATTTCAATAGTATAATTTACACTAATTAATATATATACTTTTCTTTGATTAAAATTATTTTGAAAACGTTTTTGTGAAAACTATTGCACTTTTGTAAAATACTTGATAAAATGATATTATAAACAATAGAAAACCTTTTCTTAATTTTAGTAAATGTTTACTAAAATTAAGAAACTTAAATTAACATTTTTTAGTGTTGCCAATTTTGTAGGTATGAGCGCTCAAGCTTACAGCAGCAATATGAGTGTTATGGTCTTGGAAGTTACTTCTAGACTTACTCTTGTTCCTGGTTCCAAGATATTTAAAACAGGATATTCCTAGATGAAGAAACATGTAAAGTTAACCAAAGAGAATTATCAGAATCATAAAATTTAGTAACAAAAAATATAAAGGGGGAAAACAAAAATGAAACAAAAAATTTCATATGCACTAGGTGCATTCGGACATGATATTTATTATGGGACATTATCAACATATTTCATGATTTTCGTTACAAAATCTATGTTTGAAGGAGCTCCAAAGGCGACTCAGGCTAAAATGATAGCTTTAGTTACCACATTAGTAGTAGGTATTCGACTAGTGGAAATTATCTTTGATCCAATTATTGGTGGTATTATCGACAACACTAAAACTAAATGGGGAAAATTCCGTCCATGGCTTTGTGTTGGCGGAACAATCAGTGCAATTTGCCTAGCAATGCTATTTACTAACTTCTTTGGACTAGCGACAAGTAACCAAACTTTATTTACAATTGTATTTATTAGTGTATTTATTATTTTAGACTGTGCCTATTCATTTAAAGATATAGCATTTTGGTCAATGATTCCTGCACTTAGTGAAGATTCAAGAGAACGTGGAAAAATAGCAACAATTGCTCGTTTCGCTTCATCATTAGGAGCCAATGGAACAACATTAGCGGTAGTTCCTATCGTTTCATTCTTTACCTTAATGTTTACAGGTCACGCAGGGCAAGCAGCTAGCGGATGGTTTGCTTTTGGTGTAATAGCCGCATTAATCTACGGTGTTACAAGTTGGATTACCGCTCTTGGCATAAGAGAAAAAAATAGTATTTTACGTCAACAAAAAGAAAAAACTTCAATTAAAGATATCTTTACTTCACTTGGTAAAAATGATCAATTAATGTGGTTAGCATTATCATATCTCTTGTTTGCTATTGGCAATGTAGCTACAACAGCCGTATTAATGCTTTATTTTCAATATGTAATCGGTAACATAACAGCTTTCTCAATTGTAGGTATCGTATCTTCAATTTGTGGTATTATATCTGTTCCGTTGTTTCCAATTATCACTAAATTTATTTCAAGAAAATACGTCTATGCACTTGGTATTTTATCAGTATTAATTGCCTATTTATTATTTAACACAGCATCATCAAATTTAGTATTAGTTGTTATCGGTCTAGTATTCTTCTATTTTCCAAATCAATTGATTTTCTTATCAGTGTTGATGACAATCAGTGACTCAGTAGAATACGGGCAATGGAAAAATGGAGTTCGTAACGAAGCAGTAACTTTATCTCTTCGTCCACTACTAGATAAAGTTGCAGGTGCTTTATCAAATGGTATCGTAGGTTTCATATCTGTAACCTGTGGTATGATTGGAAATGCACAAGCAAGTGATATAACAGTTAAAGGTATTTCAACATTTAAACTGTATTCTTTTTATTTGCCAGGAGCGTTAATGATTATCTCAGCTGTTATCTTCTTATGTAAAATTAAATTAACAGAGAAGAAACACGCTGAAATAGTAAGAAATTTAGAGGTGGCATTAGGAAAAACAACTAATTTATCGTAGCAGCACAATCTTGTGTTATGTATGGAACCGGATACATTTAATTAAAGTAAAAAAAGAACTCTATGGATAACATTATAAATATAAACTTAAATTTCCATTAGAAAAATATAAAATAATAGTCTAAGATAACCTTGTAAACCTAAATATAAGGATGTATCTTAGACTATTATTAAATTATATATAATTAAAAACTACTTTGCCTTATCTTTAATTTAGTGGACACTACTACTTTTTTGCTTATATTCCTACCATTGAATCTTTCCATTAATAAGTCTACTGCTGTTTCTCCCATAAGCTCCGTGTATACCTTTACTGTGCTTAATGACGGAGAGAAATATCTAGAAATGCTTATATCATTTACTCCTATTATATTCACACTTTTTGGCACAGAAATTTCTGCTTCTCCAAGAGCCTTTAAGCATCCCAGTGCCATAGAATCACTACCTACAAAAATAGCTGTAGGTAAATTATCTCCACTTTCATCAATAGCCTTTTTCATCAGTGTATAACCATCATTTACTGAAAACTTGCCTATATATACATTTTCTTCTTTAAGTAACTTCTTACTAGCCAAATAGGATTTAAAAGTCATTTCTCTACTATCTTCAATGTGATGATTATCATCTTTAAAACTTTCTCTTCCACCAATGTATCCAATATTTTCATGTCCTTTTTTCAAAAAGTAATCGATAACTTTTTTTGTCACATTTTCAAAATTAACCACAACAGAATCAAAATTATCTTCGTCTGGTGAATAATCTACAAACACAATATTTTTCGTTATTCCCTTAAACATATTTATTTCACCTTTACTGAATTTACCTACTGCAATAATACCTTGAATATTTTCTTTATTTAATTTATCTGAATTATTTTGAAAAAACTCTACTACACCCAAATTATAATGCTTGCAGTGCTTTTCTATTCCCAATCGAATAGACATATAATATAAATCATCTAATTCTTCTTCTCTTGTATACCAATGTATTAAAGCCACCTTTGTGTTCACTGTATTACGATTTGTACGTTTCTCATAGGAAAGTTTCTCTGCTATTTCAAAAACCTTCTTTTTGGTGGTATCACTTACAGATAATGTTTCATCATAATTTAATACTCTTGATACTGTAGAAATAGATACTCCTACTTCTTCAGCTATATCCTTTATAGTAGTCATATATAGAACCACTTCCTCACTATACATCGCATAACTTACGCCAAACGAATTGATTTTAATTATTATCACAACGTCTAAGCATCGGATAAATGTACTATACACAATCCTTATAGATTATCTTATTATAATTAATATATACTATATAATATGTTTTTTTCAAGACTTACTTAAAATCCCATAATATTTTCGTAATACTTTACTATATAAACACTAAAAAATATATTATTCTCTAAAATAAAAAGAAAAAGTTTTAGTAATGAACTTCTTTACTAAAACTTTTTAAAATTCACTGGCGTTATCTAAGAAATTCTATTTATAAAGCACTTAAATGCATCTAATCCTTCTTGATTACGTTTAAATACACCAGCATCTTCAAGCACTCTTAAAAACTTAGCTGCCGTTTCTTTTCTTACAATTTCTTGAACATTATCCTCATTAATTTTATCTTCATATTTTTCTTTAAGTGACTCAGCCCAGGTTATGTGGTTCTGTGAAATATTATTATCAATATTTAACAGATATTTTTCAACTTCCTTTAATTCAATCTTCAACCTTGCCGGCAATACTGCAAGACCCATAACTTCAATTAATCCTATATTTTCTTTTTTTATATGCTGTACGTCCTCATGAGGATGGAAAATACCCAGTGGATGCTCCTTACTTGTACGATTATTTCTAAGTACAATATCTAATTCAAATATACCATTTCGTTTTCTAGCAATTGGAGTCACAGTATTATGGGGTACATTTTCTGTATATGCATAAATACCTACTGATGGGTCACTGTATTTCCTCCATTCATTTAATATATAATCCGCCGCCTCTATCATAGCTGCTGTATTTTCAGCCTTTATTCTAATTACAGACATAGGCCATTTAACAATACCAAAACTTATATTAGGAAACTTATTCAATTTAAATTTATATTCCTCTTCTGCCTTTGCCATAGCAAATTCATACCTTCCGCCCTGATAATGGTCATGAGATAAAATTGATCCCCCTACGATAGGCAAATCAGCATTAGAACCTGCAAAATAATGTGGAAACTGTTTTACAAATTCTAGCAATCGTGAGAATGTATTTCTGTCCACTTTCATATCTCTATGTTCGCTTGAGAGTACAATACAATGCTCATTATAGTATGCATAAGGAGAATACTGAAAATTCCACTTTTCATCTAATAAATTCAAGCGAATCATACGATGGTTAGACCTTGCCGGATGTCCTGCTTTACCTGCATATCCCTCATTTTCAATACACAGTAAACATTTAGGATAGTTTGTACTCTTAACCAATTTTTCTCTAGCTATATCTTTAGGATTTTTTTCTGGCTTAGATAAATTTATAGTTATATCCAAATCTCCATATTCAGTAGCAGCCTTATAATTTATATTCCTAGCAATTTGCTTTGTCTGAATATAGTTATTGTTTTTACTCAATTCATAGAAGTAATTTGTTGCGACTTCTGGATTATCTTTAAATTTTTCATAAAAAATTTTATTGATTGTAGAAGGCTTTGACATAAAACAGTCCATTATTTTACTTGATAAAATTTCTTTTTCATAAAATAAATCTTCAATAATTTTATGTTCACAAGCATAACCTATGATTTCTTCAAGAAGATCCGGTATAGAATAATCTTCCCCTTTTACCGATTCCTTTAAAATAAAATCATTTATACCGAGAAGATCAATAATCTTATTTCTCACATATATTTCATCTTCTTTATCAATAAGATTTAAGTCTATTTCTTTATTAATTAACTTTTGAATAACTTGATATATATTCATTAATATTCCCCCTAAAAAGAAATTAAAAATTTTACTTACATCTTTTTCATTCAGTCAATCATAGAAAGCGTTTTCCATTCCTTTAAAAGAAATATATAAAAATCACTATTTAATATTATCATCTATAGAAAAATGCTTTATATAACTTTCTACAAGATTATATTTTTAGAACCCATATGTAATCCTTTACTTTAGCAAAAACAACAAT
>NZ_BAEV01000118.1 GCF_000246895.1 Clostridium arbusti SL206
AAACTAGAGAAGAATAGATTTAAGCCAAATTTAACTTTTATTTTTCATATGGAATATGGAACTAATGATGTATCAAAAACAGCTATATACTTTGGAATTTTAAACTCTCTTTCTCCTAGTTTATATTCTTTTATAAATAGATTTTTTCATATAGAAAAATACGAATTCTCCTTAACACCTAACTTTAAAGCTTCTAAAATAGATTTACAATTAAAAAGTATATTAAAAATAACTATAGTAAATACTATATATATAGTCATTTTAATCCTGTTGAGTTTTTTAAAAGAAAAATATCAAAAAAATCAAAATTCTTAAATGCTAAGGAGGAATTATAAATGGAAAATCATTCTATTGAGAATTTAATGACAAGTACTATGGAAAATTTAAGAGATATGATTGATGTTAATACAATTGTAGGAGAACCTATAGAATCTAAAGATGGTACATTAATATTACCTATATCAAAAGTTTCTTTTGGATTTGCTTCAGGAGGAAGTGAGTTTTCTAAAGACGTAGTAAAAAAAGAAAGTTCAGATTCTTTTCCCTTTGGAGGAGGTTCTGGTGCTGGTGTATCAGTAAAACCAGTTGCTTTTTTAGTTTTAAAGGATGGAGCTATACGTCTTTTACCTGTTGATGCCGAAAACACCTATGATAAGATGGTAGATACCATCCCTCAGATAATTGACTTAATAAAAGATAGTATTGGTAAACATAAAGAAAATAAAAATGGAACAGCAACTGTAAAAACTAAAGATGAACATAATAAAGCAGAAGAAACTAACATTGATTAAGACATGTAAAAATAGAATTATCCTACTTACTATCCATTTTTCTCAATACATCTTATCTTAATAAGATAAAGTAAAAGCATAGTGGAAATTAAATATATAATCCCCCACCATGCTTTTACTTCTAATCATCTTCATAATCTTTTTCTATATCCTTTTCTTTAATGTCTTGCATATTCTCTATAAAGTCATCTAATACAGGAAGTTCCTCTAAATTTTCAAGATTAAAATATCTAAGAAACTCTTCAGTAGTTCCATATAATATAGGTCTTCCTGGAGCATCTAATCTTCCACACTCTTTAATTAAATTCTTTTCTTGTAATATAAAAATTGCCCTATCAGATTTTACTCCTCTTATTTCATCTATATCTACTCTAGTTACAGGTTGCTTATAGGCAATAATAGATAATGTCTCTAGAGAAGCTTGTGATAGCGATTGCCTTGTATTAGTCTTCAATAATTTTTGAATGTACTCACTATTTTCAGCTTTTGTAACAAGTTGATATTCATCATTAATACAAATCAATTTTATGCCTCTGTCTTCATTTTCATAGTTAGATATCATCTTCTGTAATAATTCTTCAGTATATTTTAAATTACGATCAAGTATATGTGCTATGTTCTTTGATTTTAAAGGTTCTCCGCTGGCAAATAATAGTGCCTCAATTATTGAAAAATGCTTGTTGTCATTTAAAACTTCATTAAATTCTAACTGATCTATATTATATTTTTCCACTGTCTAAAATCCTTTCCATATAAATTTCTCTAAAATTAGATTGCTGAATTACTTTAATATCTCTTAATTTTATAAGCTCCAGCAGTGCTAAGAACGTAACGACTACTTCAATCTTACTATTGCATTGTTCCTTTATATTTGAAAAATACATTTTATCTTTACTTCCAAACATAGATAATAATTCATTCATCTTATCTTCTATTCTAAATTTATCAATAGGTATTTCTTTAGAAATACCATTTTCTGTATTGGTCTTATCTAAATAAGTATTTAGCAATCTATCGTATAAATTAAACAATTCTAACATAGTTATACCCTTCAATAATTCTTCTGTAGAAGTAGTATTTTCTCTTGAATCATCTATAATTTCAGGTTTCTTTGTAAATACAACACCTACATTTTCTTCTCTTTCTCTAAAGAAATTAGCCAAAAGCTTGTACTTTTTGTATTCTACAAGTTTTGATACTAATTCTAATCTAGGGTCTTTTTCATCTTTCTCTAAATCCTCAGTTTTATTTTTTGGTAACAACATTTTAGATTTAATCTCAAGTAAGTTTGCAGCAATCACAATAAATTCTGAAGTTATCTCTAAATCCATTTGCTTCATGGTCTTAATATAATCCAAGTACTGTGAAGTTATATCATATATTTTTATATCATATATATCCATTTTATTTTTCTTAATTAAATGTAATAAAAGGTCAAAAGGTCCCTCGAAATTGTCTAGTTTAATATTTAGTGACATAACATCTCTCCTAATTTTATGGATAAATCCTATCAATTAATCTTACTTAGTTGAAGTTCTACCTCAACTAATCTCAGATAATTTATCAATGTAAATACCGCTGTTATAGCCCTATTTATAAAGTAGACTATCACAACATTTTGTTATTGAATAAAACAATAAGATCTACATATATTTTATCATATACATAGATCTTAGGCATCTTAAAATAATAACTAATTAAAGATATAGCTAATATTTTGTATCTTTGTATCATAGAAAAACAATTTCTAATATTAGTTATATCAAAAAATTATGTTAACACAGTATAGTTTAAATAAGAATAATATAATGTATTATATTATTAAATAGCATTATCAAATACTCTACCTAGATTGTATTTAAAATGTTCAAAAATACCACCTTTTTTTACATCCCTATCACAATAGAGTTTTACTTTTCCACATACTTTTCCATCTTGATAAAATTCGCAATATCCAATCTCATTGTCTTTTTTGAACCCCTTATTATTTTTATTATAGACACATTTACGATCTATTTTTGAATTATTCCCTTTAGGTACAATTATATTTACATCTTCACTAGCCTTTGCTAAAAAGAATTTGTCACCTTTTTTATTTAAATTAACTTTTTCTACAGTACCATTTTTCTGTATAATCTTCTTACTTTCAAATTTGGAAAATCCATAAGTCATAAGCATTGATGCATCTCTATTTCTTACTTTATACGTAGGAGCACCCATTATAACCGCTAGCATTCTTACTCCATCCTTCGTAGCTGTAGCTGATATACAATACTTTGCTTCGTCTGTGAATCCAGTTTTTAGTCCATCACAACCCTTATAAAATCTAACTAGTTTATTGTGATTGACAAGTTCAATTGGTGACTTTCTACCTTCACTAATAGTTTCCATATATGTTCCTGAATACTTTAAAATCTGAGGATGTTTTAATAATTCCTTAGACATTATTGCTATATCATAAGCAGTAGTTAAATGTCCCTCTGCATTAAGTCCTGTGCAATTTTCAAAGTTTGTATCTTTCATTCCAAGTCTTTGTGCTTCTTCATTCATCATTTTCGCAAAATTTTCTTCACTACCACCTATATATTCTCCCATAGCTACCGCTGCATCATTTCCTGAAGCTATTGCTATTCCCTTTAAGAGTTCTTCCACCGTTCTAATTTCTCCAGTGTCTAATATCATGGAACTTCCGCCCATTTTCTTTGCATTTTCACCAACAGTAACTTTATCACTTAATTTAATTTTACCACTATCCACATTTTCCATGGTAATTAACATAGTCATTATTTTTGTTACTGATGCTGGTGCAAATTTTTCATGAGAATTTTTTTCATAAATTATTTTTCCTGTAGTAGGTTCTATCAATAGTGCTGATCTTGCATCTACATTCATATTAGAAGAATTTTCATTTACCTTATCCCCTGGTTCTAATTGTTCCGCTGATACTGGAATATATGAAAACATAGTTGCTATTATAACTGTACACAAAGCCCTAGCTATTATCCTATTCTTTTTAATCATATATGTACCACCCTTTCTTTTAAGTTGTTTTCAACAATTTTATTTTTACCAACTTCAAAAAAGATTATCACAAAATAGTTAAAAAATAGTCCAAAAGCTATTATTAATATTTAGCAAATATATAAAAATAATGGAAAGAGAGTACTAATTTATAGTACTCTCTTCCATTATTTTATATTTATGTAGTTATATTTAAAAAAAGTGCAAACTTAAATGTAATAATATGCCTAATAAATATTTATTTAATTACATCATATATATATTTAATATCTTCTGGTTTATCTTTATTAATTTTAAAAGCACTTTCTGCCATGATTTTAGCTTCAGTACAATTTTCCATATTAGTATGTAGTACACAGATTACATCATCTTTTTTAACCTTTTCACCATATTTTTTTACAATAGTTATGCCAGCAGCAAAATCTATTTTATCTTCTTTAGTCTTTCTCCCAGCACCTAGTAACATTGCAGCTACACCTATACTATCAGCCTTTATTGCACTTATGTATCCTTTCTCTTTTGCCATTATTTCAATATTATATTTTGCATTTGGAAGCTTTTCTGGATTATCTACTATGTCACAATTACCACCTTGAATTTTTATAAATTCTTTAAGCTTTTCTATAGCTTTACCAGACTTTATAATATTATTTAATGATCTATAGGCTGAATCAAAATCTTTAAATGCACCACCTAGTATTGTCATATAGGATGCAATAGTTAATGCTACTGTTGTTTCATCCTCTGCACCTTTTCCCTTTAAAACTTTAATGGCTTCTCTTACTTCATTTGCATTTCCAACTTCATGACCTAGAGGCTGATCCATATTAGTTATAACAGCTATAGTTTTCCTATTTAATGATTTACCTATTTCCACCATAGTTTCCGCCAAATCTCTAGCTTTATCTAAGGATTTCATAAATGCTCCAGAACCAACCTTTACATCAAGTACAATGGCATCTGCACCGGAAGCTATTTTTTTACTCATTATAGAACTTGCAATAAGTGGTGTACTATCTACACTTCCCGTTACATCTCTCAATGCATAAGTTTTTTTATCTCCTGGTGTTAAATTAGCGGTTTGTCCTACAATAGCCATTTTATATTTATTGATATTAGATATAAATGTATCTGAATCCAATTCAGTTTTAAATCCTTCAATAGATTCCAATTTATCTATAGTTCCTCCTGTATGTCCTAGTCCTCTACCTGACATTTTAGCAACCGGAATTCCTGTTGCTGCTACAAGGGGAATAACTATTAATGAGATCTTATCTCCTACACCTCCCGACGAATGCTTATCTACTTTTATTCCTTCAATAGCTGATAGATCTACCTTATCTCCAGAATTTACATAGGCAAGTGTAAGATTTGATATTTCTTCTCTATTCATACCTTTAAAATAAACTACCATTAAAAATGCAGACATTTGATAATCTGGTATACTACCCTTGGTATACCCATCTATGATAAATTCAATCTCCTGTTTAGTTAAAACCTTTCCATCTTTCTTCTTATCAATTAAATCTATCATTCTCATTTTATTTTTCCCCCATTAACTACAATCAATTATCAATTAAGGCATGTGAAAATAAATAGTAAGTCAAAGATGCGACGAATATTTTGAATTGAGCAAGGAAGCAGGTTCCAAGGATAGTGGGCTATCTGAGGGTTCTGCTGACGCAGTAGGATTCAAAATAGGCTAGCATACTGACTAGTTATTTATTTGAATATGCCTAATCTTACTTATATGGATTTTGTATTTCCACTGATTTTAAATGACTTTATACAAAGCCATGATATTATCCACCTATTTAGAAAAGTAGGCAAAAGAAAATTTATTTTGTTTTTGTTCCCTTATAGTTTTTCTATTACTGATTTTACTATAGATATAAATTTAGTTTTAGCTTTATTTGCAGTTTCTAAAACTTTTCTATGATCTAATGGTTCTAAATTATCGGCAATAGCCATGTCTGTAATGCAAGATATACCTAGTATTCTCATAGACATATGATTTGCAACAATAACCTCAGGTACCGTTGACATACCCACCGCATCTCCACCTATAAGTCTAAGCATTTTAAGTTCTGCTGGTGTTTCATAATTGGGTCCTGATACCGCAGTATAAACACCTTTTTTAATAGTATATCCTAGTTCCTCTGCGCTCTTTTCTGCTAGTGTTATAAGCTCTCTATTATAGGCACTAGACATATCTGGAAATCTCGGACCAAGTTTTTCATAATTTTTACCAATCAAAGGATTTGTACCCATAAAATTAATATGATCTTCTATTAGCATCAGATCTCCAGCTTCAAAATCTGGATTCATTCCCCCTGCTGCATTTGTTATAATTATATCGCCTACTCCCAATGCTTTTATAACTCTTACAGCAAAAGTTACTATTTCCATTGGATATCCTTCATAGAAATGAAATCTACCATTCATTGCAAGCACACGCTTTCCACTAATAGTACCTATTATTAATTCTCCGGCATGACCTGCTACAGTTGAAACTGGAAATTCAGGTATGTTCTTATAATTTATTACCAATTTATCTTTTATATCATCAACTATACTACCAAGTCCTGTACCTAATATTATTGCTATATCTATCTTTCTACTATCTAAACTCAAAATATAGTCTTTAGCTTTTTTAATTTTTTCAACTATATTCATATCCTATGCACCCCTTAAAATTAAATTTTCTTCACTATATTGATTATAAAATTTTTAAATTTATCCTTAACTTTATTAGACGTTTCTACCACTTCCGCATGATTTAAAGGCTTATCTAATATACCTGCTGCCATATTTGTAATACAAGAAATACCTAACACCTTTAAATTGCAATGGCTAGCTGCAATAACCTCAGGTACTGTAGACATTCCAACAGCATCTCCACCTAGTATTCTAGTCATTCTAATTTCTGCTGGTGTTTCATAAGTTGGACCTGTCATCATTAAATATACGCCCTCTTTAACTCCTATATTTAAAGTATTTGAAACATTCTTTGCTATATTAATCAAACCTTTATCATAAGCACAGCACATATCTGGGAACCTCGGACCTACTCCCTCTTCATTTCTTCCTATAAGAGGATTGTTAAGTGCAAAATTTATATGATCCTTTATAATCATTAAATCCCCCGGTATAAAACTTGTATTCACTCCACCTGCAGCATTAGTAACAATTAAATCTTTTACACCTAAATATTTCATAATATACACTGGTAGTGATAGTGCTTCCATAGAATTACCTTCATAGTAATGGAATCTTCCCTGCATCATTATTACTTTTTTCCCTGCAAGTTCTCCAATTACAAATTGTCCAGCATGGCCTTTCACTGTAGATGTTGGAAGGTTTGGTACATCACTATATTTTATAATGATTTTTTGTCTTAGTTCTTCTGCTAATTCCCCTAATCCTGAACCAAGTATTATTCCCACCTCTGGTACTATATCTGTTATGGTTTTTATGTATTCTATACTTTGTATTATAGTATCTTTATTCATATAAATCTCCTCTAAACATATTTCTTATATCAATTTATCTTTAAAACTTTCTCCATATATAGTATTTTCAACTTGCAAAATATCTAAAACAGTCTTGCCTATATCACAGAAGCATTTTCTTATTCCCATATCTACACCACTTTTAATAGACTTACCATAAACTAGGAGAGGTATATATTCTCTTGAATGATCTGTACTTGCAGTTGTAGGATCGCAACCATGATCTGCAGTTATAATTAAAATATCTTCATAATTCATATTATCTATTATTTCAGGAACTCTTTTATCAAATTCTTCTAAGGCATTAGCATATCCTTTTGGATCATTTCTGTGACCATAAAGCATATCAAAATCAACTAAATTTGTAAATATTAGTCCTTTCTTGTTTTCTTTCATATATTCAATTGTTCTGTCAACACCATCCATATTGTTTTTTATATGTACGGCTTCTGTTACTCCCTTGCCATTAAATATGTCTTCTATTTTCCCAACTGCCATCACATTTAAATTAGCTTCTTTTATATATTCCAAAATTGTCTTACTAAAAGGATCCAGTGCAAAATCACGTCTGTTTGAAGTTCTTGTATAATTACCTTCTTTTCCTATAAAAGGCCTTGCAATTATTCTACCTACAGTATTCTCACCAGTAAGCATTTTCCTAGCAGCCCTACACATATCATATAATTTTTCAAGGGGAATTATATTCTCATGTGCTGCAATCTGAAATACACTATCTGCAGAAGTGTAAATAATAGGACATCCAGTTCTAACATGTTCATCTCCAAGTTCTTTAATTATCTCCGTTCCTGATGCCACTTTATTTCCTATTATCTTTTTACCTATACTATTTTCAAATTTATCAATAATATTCTTTGGAAACCCATTTGGAAAGGTCTTTAAAGGTTTTTCAAGTACTACTCCTGAGATTTCCCAATGTCCAGTTACGGTATCCTTTCCCTTTGATATTTCTGCACACTTTCCGTAATTACCCTTTGACTTCTGAACTTTTTTTAAACCCTGAATATCATTAATATTTCCAAGGCCTAACGCTTCCATATTTGGCAATTTTAAGCCACCAACATTCTTTGCTATATTTCCTATTGTATTACTTCCTTCGTCCCCATAAAGCTTTGAATCAGGCATTTCCCCTACACCTACACTATCAAGTACTATTAAAATAATTCTATTCATAAAGTGTTATCGTTACATAAAATCTATAACGATTCTCACCTACCTTTCTTATTCTAATTGCATTTTATTTATTTTGAAATCTATTTTTATTTTTTAGATGTATATCTATAAATAAGCTCATATATAGTTATTATATATTCTTATTAAGCTCTAGGATGTGTCTTTTTATATATCTCAGCAATCTTACTCTTTTTAGATATTCCCGAATAGATTTGAGTAGTAGATAAATCACTATGTCCAAGCAATTCCTGAATAGTTTTTATATCTGCACCATTTTGCAATAAATGTACTGCAAAAGAATGTCTTAAAGTATAAGAATTTATAGGTTTATTAATTTTAACTTCCTCTGCATATTGTTTTACTATTTTCCAAAAACCTTGTCTTGTCATCTTATTCCCATGTAGATTAAAATATAGAAAGTCTAAGCTATTTATATTTAATTGTGATCTTATCTTTAAATACTCTTCTATCCATTTTACAGCATAGGAACCTATAGGTATAATTCTCTCCTTATCCTTTAGTCCTTTGCATTTAACGTATGAAAGTTTTATATTAACATCATATATTGTTAGGTTTAACAGTTCAGTTACCTTTATACCTGTTGCATACATTATTTCTAACATGCACTTGTCCCTAATGCCCTTATTCGTTTCACAATCTGGCATAGAAAGTAGCCTATCTACTTCTTCTACAGTAAGTATAGCAGGTAAGGTTCTCTTTATTTTAGGAGCCTGATATTGTATCACTGGATTTATATCTATTTTCCCTATATTTATCAAATATTTATAAAAATTTCTTATGGACACTATATTTCTTATAACAGATGAATTTGCCTTACCACTCTTTTTCAAACTTTGAACATAGGCCATTACAAGTACTACATCTACTTGATCAATACGCTCTTCTTTACTCATTACAAATTCATGAAATTTTTTTATATCTCTCGTATAAGCATCCATTGTATTTGAACTCAATTTTTTTCTACTAATATGATTAATGTAACTATTTACTAAGTCGCTCATAAATTTCTCCTAAAAATTCGTATTTAAATTAGCTAGTAGCTAGTTTAAATAAATATATAAAATTATAAATAATGCGTTTATCTAACCTAAGTACATTATATACTAAAATACTGTTGTTATGAACCTTTGACTTACTAATAAAAAAATAAATGGAATAATCAATTATATTTGGAAGTATAACACCTAAAAAAATAAGAATTAAAAAACATTTCATGATTAAAATTATAGAATCAACAAATTCACCCTTTTCATTCAAAAGCTATCACTGTCCCCTCTTACGCAATCAGCTTAATTATGTTAGGTGTTATATATGTTTCAAAGGCTAACCCGATAAACATAAATATAGCTATAATAAAAAACGCCATAGAATATGACATTATTCTTGATGAAATATTAGTTGTCCAATGTTTTTTACCGTTATCTTTTATTAGCATCAATGAAAATTCCATAGCTAGTACAGATCCAATTATTATGCAAGGTATATATACAATATTCTGAGGAATTACAGATAAAAGTGCAAACCATATTCCTTTAAATCCTAATCCATTCACAAAAAAAGTCACAGTAAACCCAATAGTAAAACCCTTCAGTACATCTACCACCAAGATTATTGGAATACCAATCATAGTTAAACCCAAAAACCATACTACTAAAAGTATTGGTATATTATTTTTTATTGTTTGAAAAAAAAGCTGATTGTAATTAATACTCTTTGAATTATAAGTTTTTATAAATGATGATAGATAATTTAAAAGATCACTTTTTTCAAAGCCACTCATATACTTTACAGTATATACTCCTAGCACAATGCCTGTACACAAACAAATAGCACTTAAAATATATAGCCATAAATTATTTTGTAAATGATTTGTTATTAAATTCTTAAAAGATACAGCTTTCATTAATTATTCCTCCCATTGTTAATCATCTTTTTATAATACTTATGATTATCAATAGTGGAATATGATAATTTTATAAATACATAAAGGCACTTATAGTCTTTGCATCTATTATTTTACCTTCTGTTATAAGATTTTTTATATCCTTAATTTTCACTTCTTTAATATTTATAAATTCATCTTCGTCTAAAGCAATTCTACCTTGGTATAAATTTTCAGCCTTATATAAATAAATATATTCATTACAAAAACCTGGAGATGTGACAATTTTACCTAAATAATTAAAATTATTAGCTTTGTACCCTGTTTCCTCTTCTAATTCTCTTATACCACATTCATAAGTATCTTCACAATTTTTAATCTTTCCTGCTGGTAGTTCCAGTAAAACCATATCTAACGGCTTTCTAAACTGCTCTACCATAAGAATTGTATCTTTGTCTTTAAAAGCTATAATGGCAACCCCAGAAGGATATTTTACCATTTCTCTATTATAGTATTTACCATTTTGAAGTTTTACCTTTTGCACATACAGTTCTATGACTTTACCTTTATATAAATTTTTTTCTTCTACAGTTTCTTCTCCTAGTTTCACAATAAATCCTCCAAATAAAATGCTATTTTATCCAAATTATATTTTCATTCTAATTACTAAAAATATAATTGTCAAATCTAACTACTAGTATTAATTACATATAGATTTATAATTAATTATTTATCCGATAACAGCGATACGTTCATGGATAATTCATCTAAACTTAGTTGGAGCACAAACTTCAACTAAGTAAGATTCATTGATATTGCTATATATTATTATAAATTTAATTCCATTAAAATTATTACTTTATTAATGCCGTATGAAAATATTAATTGTTTATTA
>NZ_BAEV01000117.1 GCF_000246895.1 Clostridium arbusti SL206
ATTATACTTAAATTTAGTAAGAGTACAAACTCCCACTAAGTAATATTCATTGTAATATTAAAAATTTACAATAAAAATATTTAAAAATTGTTGACTAAATTGATAAATAATCATATATTAATTATATAACATATGAATAAGTGAACATATGAGCATATGTATAAATATAGTAAATGGAGGGATCTATTTGTTTAATAAAGAAGTTGAAACCGTAGAAAATTGCAACTGCAACGTAATCCACGAAGACATAATCAATAAAGTTAAAAAAAATATGATTGATGAAGAGCTTCTATATGATTTATCAGATTTATACAAGGTATTTGGTGATACTACAAGAATAAAAATTCTTCATGTACTGTCAATTTCAGAAATGTGCGTTTGTGATATATCCACACTACTTGGTATAAAACAATCTTCAGTATCACATCAGTTAAAAACACTAAGACAAGCTAAATTAGTTAAATACAGAAGAAATGGTAAAGTAGTTTACTACTCCCTAGATGATACTCATGTAGAACAAATATTCAATCAAGGGCTAGCCCATATAAAAGAAAAATAATGTCTTATATAAAATAAGTTCACTAAACTAAAGCTAACGCTAACAATACCAATTTACTGAAACAAACATACAATTTAATATAAATCATTGCTATTATCTATATATCATATTGAAACAATTAATAAAGAGATAAATAAGACGTAAGATAACTTGGAATAAGAGATGGAGGGATTACTTTGAATACAAAAAAGAAAGAACTTATATTAGAAGGTTTATGCTGTGCAAACTGTGCAGCTAAAATAGAAAGCAGATCAAAAAATATTTCTGGTGTGGGTTCTGTTAATATGGATTTTGTATCTAAAAAATTGACTTTAGAAATTGAAGATGAAAATGAAGTTATAAGAATCCTAGATGAAGCTAAAAATATTATAAAAAGAATAGAGCCTGATGTTAAAATAATAGATACCAGTATTAAAAGTACTATAGTTGACGCTGTTGAAGAAGATACTTCTGGGAAAAAATTAAAATTTGCTGGACTAATTATAGGTGTAATACTATATATAATCACCTTTTTCCTAGTAGATAATTCCACTTCAAAACTTGTTGTTTCAGTTATAGCTTATCTCTTAATTGGTGCAGAAGTTTTAATTAAATCCTTTAAAAATATACTCCGAGGCGATGTTTTCGATGAAAATTTTCTAATGAGTATTGCAAGTATTGGTGCTTTTGCAATTAAACAGTACCCAGAAGGTATAGCCGTTATGCTTTTCTATCAAGTTGGAGAAGCTTTTCAGGATATGGCAGTAGACAGATCACGAAGATCTATAACAAAGCTTATGGATATAAAACCTGAATTTGCTAATTTACAGGTTAATGATACTTTTAAACAAGTTCATCCTGAGGATGTACAGATAGGTAATATTATTCTCATAAAACCAGGTGAAAAAGTTCCTCTAGATGGTACTATAATAAAGGGAGCTTCTATGGTAGATACTTCTGACCTTACTGGTGAATCTCTTCCAAGAGAAGTCAATGTTGGCAGTACAGTGCTTGGTGGTTTTATTAATCAAAATGGTGTTCTAACAGTTAAAGTTACTAAAGGCTTTGGAGAATCTGCAGTATCAAAAATACTAGACCTTGTTCAAAATGCCAGCAGTAAAAAAGCTGAAACAGAAAATTTTATAACTAAATTTGCAAGATACTATACTCCTGTAGTTACTATTTTAGCTATATTACTTGCTGTAGTCCCTACTCTTGTAATTCCAGGATCTCATTTTTCTCAGTGGCTATACAGAGCTTTAGTTTTTCTAGTTGTATCCTGCCCTTGTGCTCTTGTAATCTCTATACCCTTAGGTTTCTTTGGCGGTATAGGGGGTGCTTCAAGGAAAGGTATCCTTATAAAGGGAAGCAACTATTTAGAAGCTCTTTACAATGTAAAAACTATAGTATTTGATAAAACAGGAACACTTACAAAAGGTGTATTCAACGTTACTGAAATAAATAGTAGGAACAATATAACAGAGGATGAATTGCTAGAATATGCAGCTTTTGCAGAAAATTATTCAAATCATCCTATAGCAAAATCTATTTTAAAATGTTATGAAGATAAGAATGGTAAAATGAAAACTACAGATAATGCTAAGATTCCTAGTTGCAAAGTAAAAGCTAAATGCCAAAACATTCTTCCAGATAGGATAAATTTGAAAAAATCAAATACTTTTCCTACACATAAAATATCAAAGGCAATATTCAAACCCTGTAAAAATAAAAGTAGTAATGACACTGCTAACTATAGTGAACTTGCTGGCTATGGTGTAAAAACTATAGTTAATGATAAAACTGTTATTGCTGGTAACGCAAAGCTTATGAAAAAGGAAAATATAGCTTATGATAACGTGGATACTATTGGAACTATAATTCATGTAGCAGTAGATAACATCTATGCTGGATATATTGTAATCTCTGATGAATTAAAAAATGATTCCGCTAGTGCTATAAAGGCTTTAAAAAAGCTTGGAATGAAGAAAACAGTTATGCTTACAGGTGATGCTTCTAGAGTTGCCACTGAAATAGGAAATAAACTAGGCATAGACGAAGTTTACTCAGAACTTCTTCCAAATGAAAAAGTTGAAAAATTTGAAATGCTTCACAGCATGAAAACACCAAAGGAAAAGATATTATACGTAGGTGATGGAGTAAACGATGCTCCCGTACTTGCAATGGCAGATGTAGGTGTTGCAATGGGTGGTCTTGGTTCAGATGCTGCTATTGAAGCTTCTGATGTAGTAATTATGACAGATGAGCCTTCAAAGATAGTAACTGCTATAAAAATAGCGAGAAAAACTCAATCCATTGTATGGCAAAATATAATCTTTGCTTTGGGAATAAAGGTAGTAATCCTTGCCCTAGGTGCTCTAGGCTTTGCAAATATGTGGGAAGCTGTATTTGGAGATGTAGGCGTAGCCCTAATAGCAGTGTTAAATTCCATGAGAGCTTTGAATGTGAGGAAACTGTAAAAATTATAAAGGTTAATGAGCAAAATAAAAAACTTACTAAGGGAACGTACATAGATTTGATTTACACAAATCTATGTACGTTCCCTATCCGGTTTTAAAAATTGTTTTAATTTCATCTTTCCATCCCAATTTTTTTCTTATACGCTGCACATGAGCATCTATAGTTCGAGTTTCTCCCACAAAATCATAACCCCAAACTTTTTCCATAAGAACCTCTCTTGTCAAGGCAATGTGTATATTCTGAATAAATAAAATCAGTAATTCATATTCCTTAGGCAGCAGTTCTATCTGTTCACCATTCTTTATAACCTCATGACTGTCTAAATTAATTTCAACATCACCATGTGTAAGCTTATTTGTTAGTTTACTATTTCTGTTTAATACTGCTCTTATACGTGCTAACAATTCCTGATACTCAAAAGGTTTAGTAACATAATCATCTGCACCTAATTGAAAACCTTTAAGTTTATTTTCCAGTTCATCCTTAGCTGTTAAAAAGATTACAGATATATTCTTAGGTTTAAGAAACTTTATCAAATCAAAACCATCTAAGTAGGGAATCATAATATCCAATAACACCAAATCAAATTTATTTGTTTCAATTTTTTGCAAAGCTTCTTGTCCATCATAAGCCGTTTCTGTATCATATCCAGCTACCTTTAAATATTTACATATTACATTAGAAATAGGTATTTCATCTTCTACTACTAAAATATTCATTAAATCACCTTCATTTTCATGGATATGTACAATATTATAACATCTCTTATTGTATGATATGGATTTTTTATTTAGATTTTACAAAACAAATACATCTTAACTTTTTAGATAAAGCAAAAAGGAGTGTCCAAAAACACCCCTTACAAAAAGTTTAATATACTCTAAAATAGATTGACTATTATTTTATATGTACTCCACTATTATTTTTATAAAATCCTCTATATCATTTAAATTATTATTTATTATATCATAGACTAGTGCCCTATCTAGCTTCAGGTAATCATGAATCAAAATATTCCCCTTTTTTTATTTTTTCAATAATTACATTATCGTATATATCGGAATAATATTTAAAATCAAAATACTCTCTTAAAGATAAGGACTCAAAATCCCCTCTTTCATCATCATCCTTAATTACTATTCCATCATGAATTATTTCATATTTCAATAGAAGTGAGGCATTATTTAGTGAAACTATATCTACATTTTTCTTAAAAAAAGATTTTCCCTCTTCTATAATCTCTCCTCTTATGAAAGCTGCTTCTAAATTTGTATAACTATTGCTGAAGTATAACGCTATATCTACATCACTATTTTCTGAGGCCTTTCCCGTTGCTTGGGATCCAAAAATATATGCAAATTTTATTGCATATTTCTTATTTATATCAAAAATAAAACGCTTAGCTTCATCTATAATATTACCCATCTGTAATCACCACCAAATTTGTTCTATATACATATTATTATCAAAAGCTTCTAATTGAATTCAATCTATATTACTTCAATAAAAACAATATAATAATTTACCTATATTGTAATGCCTTCGTTTTACCTTTACTTAATAATACTATATCATATACACTTACCATATGGAATATAATAGGAAACATTATTAATGCGTACTGCTGATTTATGTATAAGGCATATTCAAATAAATAACTAGTCAGTATGCTAGTCTATTTTGAATCCTACTACGTCAACAGAACCTTCTGATAGCACCACTATCATCAGAACCTGTTTCCTTGTATAATTCAAAATAGACCTCGCATCTTTGACTTGTTATTTATTTTCATATACCTAAACTCTTACTTTTTTTCTTTTATTAAATATAAAACCTCATCAAAGGTATTATTTTAACTGCCACATCTTATTAGCTCTAGAAAATAATGCCTCTAAGCCAGCTTTGTGTTCTTCAAGTTTTTGGATAACATATGTATCAGTTGTGTCTATTGGTTTCATATTTTTATCAACATATAGTTCATATGCTTCACCATTTTCCTGTATACTAAAGCCGTACTCATATCCACCTGATATCAATGGCCATATAATTAAAAGTTCACCTTTATTATCGGTTGATCTAGTTGATATTGCTAAATTTCCTGTATAATGTAAGTAATCTGGTTTTTTTACATGATAATTATAGCCATCTTTTAATAGAGAATGCACACCATCTCGATCTTTCGGTACAGCTTTTACAAATTTATTATATTTGATGGTTGTTATTAGAAACCAGCTAATATTTAGAGCTACAAATACTAATATAATAAATATAAAAACTCTTTTTCCAGTAATCTTATTCATAAATTCACCACTCTATTTCCTTGTTTTTTTATATTCTCATCATGGGTAACAAGTATAATGGTTTTACCCTGTTTATTTAACTGCTTTAAAATATCAAGTACGGCTTCTGCATTTTTCTTATCAAGAGAACCTGTAGGCTCATCAGCCAATACAACATCACACTTTTTTAGCATCAATCTAGCCAAAGCTACTCTTTGCTGTTCTCCCCCTGATAATGTGTATATCTTTTTATTTAATTTGTCTTCTAAACCTATAATACTCAAAGCATCTTCAATTGATAAATTTGTTTTGCAATCCTTACGAATTAATTTTAAGTTTTCTTTAACAGTCTTATTATCAACTAATGCAAAGTTTTGAAATAAAAAACCTATTTTTGTTCTGAAATAATTTAGATGATTTTTTTTATTTTTAATATCTATACCGTCAACTATTATTTCTCCATCATCAATTTTTTCAATTGCACCAATCATATTTAACAAAGTTGTTTTTCCACAACCACTTGGTCCAGAAAATATAATAAAATCTCCATTTTCTATTATTAAATTAAAATCTGAAAATACTATTTTTTCATCAAATTTTTTAGTTAAATTTTTTATTTTAATCATAAATTTCCTCCTTTCAATATATTTTGAATTTTAGAATTTTCAATTTTATGTATATAAAATGTAATAACAGATAGTTCTAATACTAAGATTCCTATTCCTCCAAAAGCTAAATAGTATACTTCTTCAGTTTTCAGTATTATAGCAACAATAACAGCCATTATTATACTTGATATTGTAGTTATAATTGTCAACATAATAATTTTCCTATTTTTTTCTAAAATACTATATCCTAATACTTTCTTAATGGAAAGCTCAATGGCATTCACTTCATACTCTAGTCTTATAATTGAGTTAATAATAATAAATTCCAATAGTAAAACTAAAGCACTAAATACTAAGTTAATATATAAAGCTCTTTTAGCTATAGTCCACATATTGTCATATTTTTCTAAAACATTATTTTTCTGAATAAACTGATCTTCTAAATTATGGTCTACTATAAATTTGTTAAATTTATCAAATGCATCTTCTGAGGATAGTCTATACATAACGTCTCCTAAATAATCTCCTTTTATTGAATCCTTATCATTACTCTGACTTCTAACTTGCTTACCTGACATGTTATTATAAACAATAGCAGGGTTTTTAACTAAATCACTGCCGTATATATAGTCCTCGTCTATTCCAACAATATCTATATTATTATGGTAATAAATCACACCATAATTGTAGACGAATTCAGTACCCTCTTTAGCTCGTATATCATTTTTTAGTAGATTAATAATGTCAGATTTATTTTTTGTTCTATCAGGCAATATAAAATAAAAATCTTTATCTAAATTAACATTATTAAGTTCATCTATCTTACTTGATAAATAAGCACGAGCATTTCTATTAGCTGAAATACCTTTTATACCTAAAAAATCCGAGATATTTTTTACTGAAGTTACGTGAAACTCTTCAAAGAATTCTCTATAAAATTCTGCATCTGCACTTGAAGATTTATCAAAAACCCTATTATCAATAATGCCATTACTGTTTTCAATTGGCTTATACACAAACTCAATATAGTAATAATCTGAGTGGGCATCAAAAAAAGCTTTTTGTTTATAAAAACTATAGGATTGAGAAATTAAGGCTATATTACTAGATATTATAAAGATAGTAATAAGAGTTGTCACTAATTTTAAAACATAATTAAGTGATAACAAATTTTTAGAACTTCTGCTGTTAGAGAAAGCTTCTTTTACATCATAAAAATATAAATTTAAATATAATAAACCGTTGATACATAATAAAATAATAAATGCTATAATTGAGATTTTAAAATGAAACAATATGTAAGTATATCTTGATAAAATAGATAGTATTATTACAAAAGTTATTATGAATACTAGAGAATCTAAGAGAACATTTTCTAAGATAATCTTGCTTATTCTTTCTCCCATAGAGATTCTAACAACATTTTCTTTTTTTTGCTTAATAATATCATAGTAAGATAATAATAAAATAATACTAATGATAAGTAGCCATATAGCCATTGTATTATTTCTTGATTCTTTATCAGGATAGCCTTGTTTAGGATGATTGCCTGCATATTTATCAATTAAATCCATTTTAAATTTATTAACTTGTTCCATACTGCCAATAATATAGTAATCATGTTGACTTTTAATATTAGGTATACTCTGAATATTATTAAATTTAAAATTAGCATTTCCTAAAAAAAGACTTCTGTATTTTCTTTCAAATATATTTGAAATTTCGTTTATATGTTTTTCAGCTCCTGGTGTACCATAAATATCGTATTCAGTAAGAGAAATAGATGGCTGAGACCTTATGAATGTAAATACCTGAACTTTATTTTTATTTGATGACTTAACTATATCAGCAATCATTTCTTCACTGGTTGTATTCTCTTGTAAATATAATGTAGTATTATTATATTGAGTATAAAAATTATCTAAATAAAAAACATGGCTTTCCCCTATAATTAAAAAACCTATAAAAATAATAAAAAAACTGATAATGTACTTAATTTTTTTCAAAGAAAACCCTCCGGATCTTTAGTTATCATTATGGATTCAAATTTCATTCCTTTTCTATCTCCCTACTAGCAAAAATATTCTCTCCATCTTCTATCTTTATTATCTTATGACATTGTTTAGCAATATTTTCGTCATGAGTTACTATTATTGTAGCTAGTTATATTTCTTCCATTCAGTGCAGTATTACTTGCTGAATTTAGGCTAATTACTCTAAATCCTTAAAATATTTTGCTTGTCTATATGCATTTTTAAATCTATTAGAAAAATCTTTAATTTTTTCATTACTATCAATACTTACTTTTCCATTAACAGGTATTACAGTATGAAAATTCTCTGCCTTATTATATCTAGTTGCAAATAAATATTTTTTACCTTGTTTTAACATCGTATCATTTTCAACAACATATAATGTTTTATCTAAATATCCACCTTCTTGATTTACGACAACAGTTCCACTTAGATTGCCTTTTATATTTTCTATAACTTTTACATTAAATTGAGTTTCTGGATATTCACTTAACTTTTTATTACCCTTTTCCGAAACTATTTCACCAATAAATACATTTTGTGCAAATCCAACCAAAGCACTATCGTCTGAAAAATCCGAGACATAAGATGGATGCAAAACTACAGTTTTAGATGAGGATTTTTGTGCTATATTGTTAAGTGCTATAAATAATCCAATTAATACTATTAAAGTGAAAGCAATAATAATCACTTTCTTTTTAAATAAAATTTGCATTAAGATTCCTCCTATTTTATTAATGTAAAGCATTATAAAAAATGATGATGTTGAAACTGTTGGATGGACAAGTTTTATAAACAAAAGTAATAAACAAATTACTTTATTTGCTGTTAAAATCAAAAATTCTAATATTAAATTTATTGAAGTAGATCCTAAATATAATAGGCAAAAGAAAAGTATAAACTTAAATGAAATTGTTATATTTACATGGAATAAAGCACTAACCCTCAATGATATGAATGTAATCGCTCTTGATAAAAATAATTCTATAATATATAAATATGAATATGATTCTAAAAATTCAACAGTTACAAGCCTAGAAAGCTTAAAATGGTACTCAATTAAATAAAAATTTTTTTCTTATTATAGTTCAAGTTCTAGAGACTCTGCTATTTTTATTAAGTCTTCTTTATTTATTTTGTAGCCTACTACATTATAAAATACTTTATCTTTAATAAATGCTACTTGAGTATATCCACCGTTTGCCTCACATATTATCGCATCTACTCCCTTTACCTTTGCTGTCCCAGTTTTATTTACTATATTTCTTTGTTCAGATGAACTATCTATATTATCAGAATCATTTCCTTGAATTAATGATAAGGTTTTACCTGATGCTGATTTATAATCTGTTATTATACGATAGGAATTAGTGGTGTATTTAGGCATATCATAATTATAAGTATCATGTATTGCATATGTACTTACTTCTTTTAAATCGCCTAAATTAGTTGTTGGTTTTCTCTTTTTAATTGGGACACTCTTTTTTATGATATCCTGATTAGTTATATTTTCACTTTTAATTTTAGGAACAAAGGATTTATTGTCATCTTTAATAACTGTAGATAGTACAACTTCTTTTGAGGTTGGTACATCTACCTTACTAGTATTTAAATTAGCATTAGATATGATGAATATTCCTAGTATCACAGGTATCACAGGAATAATAATAAATTTCTTTCTTAACATAATATTCTAACCTCCACTTTTCTTTAATAAAGATTATATAAAGTTCAGTAATAAAAATTTTTATACGAAAATAGGATAAAGATTCCTCTGTAGCTATCGCAGATACTTAATTTAAACCATAATCATTTCTAATTCGTAACAGAGTATAGGCTACAGGATCTGACGTAGATTATTTTTTTACTTTATTTAAATTTTTACTCATTTTAACGCTTAACATAGGTTTTTCCGGAAATGTTGTCGATACCCATACTTATACTATCTGCCTCCTTACTATCTTCTAGTTGACAAAAGCAAATGAATTAAAAAGTAAATTGAATACAATATTAAAACCACTTAGACTTATTATCATCATCACTATTATTATTAATGAACTTACTTTATTTTTTACAATATCCTTTAAAGCAAACATTTAATCCCTCCCATAAATTTAATAAGGAGCTATAAAATAGCCCCTATATTTATAACATTTGATTTTAGTTATATATTACAAGTGGTGCATAGGAAGATGTCTTCTCAGATCTATGAGTACTCATCCATTTGTATGCACCATTCTGAGTATGTGTATATGTTGCTATGTCAGGATTACTTGAGGTACCATTACCTCATACATATCCTTCTCCCTTACTTAATATAGTTCCAGAAATAAAATATTTTTTAATATTTATAGAAAATATTTTTGTAAGATACATATCTACACATTTATTGTTACATGTAATTCATTAAATTTAAACCCATCAAACACAAACCGTTAATTTTTAAACACAAACTGCAGTATATTTTTTGAAAATAACTGTTTATATTAAAAAAATCACGTTTCATGTCCTATACATTGCAAGTTATTTTAGGTGAGTTATTTAAGATGATTATCTTAATTTTAGTATTTTTCACTTTAGGAAGATTGCATTATTTCTTATTTTCTATGATTATTTTAATTTCCACTAAATTAGATAGATTTTCTAAAATATAATTTTAAAAATGGTATACTCATCTTCTAAATTTATTTGAATTTTACCACCTTTTCCTTCAATTATTTTCTTTACGTTATGGAGTCCGTAGCCCCTGTTTTTGCCTTTTTTAGTAGAAAACCCACTTTTAAATATATTGTTAATCTGTTCTTCTTGTATGGGCACTCCATTGTTTTTAACCTCAATTACACTTTTATCCTCTTCAATTACTATATTAAGCATTACATTTTTAACACTACTACTATCTCTTTGAACTTGAACTGCTTCAAATGCATTATTTAAAAGATTACTTAATACATCTGAAATTTCATAATCTTGCAACTTATTTTCTAAAAAGTTATTATCTATATTGTATAAAAAATTTATATTTAGTCTTTCAGCTTTACACATATTATTATATACTACAGCCTTTATTATTATATTATCTATGTATAATATATCTTCTATATCTTTATTTGAAGAAGTTGATGATTTAATATATTCTTTTAGTTGATTTTTTATCTGTTTTTCATCTGTTACTTCAATTATTCCATTTATAGTATTTATGTAATTTTTAAAATCATGTTGTTTTCTTTTAACTTCCTCAATGGTATTATCTATAATTGAAATATATTCATTTCGTACTTCTAATGTCTTTTTTTCTTCCATAATCTTTGATATATATAAGTATAAATAAATTTGTGCTAAGAATATTGCCGCTAAACATATTATGTAAACTATTAAATTCTTCAAAATAATATTTTTATCATATTCCCATAT
>NZ_BAEV01000116.1 GCF_000246895.1 Clostridium arbusti SL206
TTTTTATTATAATTACTTATCTTAAAAGATACTGTAAACCAGATAACCTTAATATTTATCTATTTATATTTGCAAGTATCTTTTTAGGTATGAATCTTGTTATCCTGCTTGGAAGAACGTCCATTTCCTCCTTAGTAATACCTTTACTCAATAACATAGCATATAAATATGCTAACATCCCTATAATAATGGCTATTAATACTGAAATTGCATTATTGAAATATCCTTTGAAAATAAATCCTATTATGTAATTTAAAATATTATATATAACATAAATTACCGCCGCCATAAATATAGAGGAAACTAAAGGTTTAATAATATAGCCTCTAAGATTAATCTTTAATTTTAAAACCTTTTGTATGTATATTATATTTAATATTATTGGAATACCAAAACCCGCCGCACTTCCAATGATAGCCCCATAAATATTTATACTGGGAATAGCCACTAAAATATAGTTTACAATATATTTTATAACAAGTCCCAAAACTGAATAGAAAGTTACTACATATAGTTTTCCTATACCCTGCAAAATACTAGTTTGTATTTGAACTAATGCCATAAAAACTACAATTATAGAACCATAAATCATAATAGTATATCCATCACCCAGATGAAGCAAGGTATATATAGGCTTACTTAGTATTGAAAATCCAACTGCAGCTGGTATTGCTATTAAAAAACTTATTCTAAAGGCAAAGCTTATTTTACTTTTTATAAGCTTCTTATCCTTAAGAGCCACTGCTCTAGAAACTGCTGGAAGTACTGCCACTGCTAAAGCAGATATTATAGTAATAGGCATATTAATTAGTGTATTATATTTACCATACATTCCATAAAGGCCTTGAGCATAATCTCTTAAAGCTCCACCAGCAATAAGCCTAGCTGTTACATTGTAAGTATCTATAAGAACACCAGCATTTGTTATTCCAATACAAATAGTTATAGGTATACTATATTTTAAAATTCTTCTTAACACCTGTTTATTTGTATGCTTTATCATTTTATTGCTATTTTCTATACTAGAAACCTTAAAATGCTTATTCTTTTCATAGGTTACTATTAAATAGAGAGCAGAAGCTAATGCCCCTAATGTAGTTCCAATAGTAGCTCCAACGCATCCTGCTTCAACTCCACGGCCTATAAGCATAGCTGCAAATAAAAGTGAAAATACTGTATTTAATATTTGCTCAAGTACTTGAGATACAGCTGTAGGTTTCATATTGCTTCTTCCTTGAAAATATCCTCTATAGGCAGATGCCACAGAAGTAAACAATATAGCAGGACAAAGGGCAATTACAGAATATCTGGCCTCTTTATAATTCATATGTTCTGTAAGTGGCCCAGACACAGAAAACATTATAATTGCCATAACTACACCTACAATAAAAAGTAAAAATCTTGACATTTTAAACGTTTTTACTGCACTTTTATAGTTTCCCACCGCCACAAACTCAGATACAAGCTTTGATATAGCGCTAGGTATTCCCGCATTTGTAAGTACATATACAAATGCATAAATTTGATATGTAGTATTATATATTGCAAATGGTCTATTTCCTCCAATTATTCTTAGAAGAAATGGCATATAAATTATAGACAAAAGCTTAACTGCCATAGTAGCAGCTGATAAAATGGCAAATCCTTTACCTGTTGATTGTTCTTTCATAAAATTAACCTCTTAAATATATTAGGCATGGTAAATAAATAACTAGTAAGTATACTCCTATCTTTGTCTTGTTATTTACTTTCACATACCTTAAAACTTAAAGACATCAGTCTTAATTTTCTTAAATATTGGTGGCAATGATTCCGCTATGGTCTTATTTTCCATATACGCTAACTTTTCAGGGCAATTCTTAAATATAAGCTTATATGCATATAAAAATTGATAGTTTAAACCATATTTATTGTTGAAAAAACTATTAAGTTTTTTATCTCCATATTTACTATCTCCAACTATAGGATGATTTAAATGACTTAAATGAGCCCTTAATTGATGACTTCTTCCCGTTATAAGATCTATTTCTATTAATGAAAATGTTCCACAAGTTTGAATGGTTTTTACTTCCATTGCTATTTTCTTTGTATTAGGCATTTCACTGTCAAATACTTTAGAAATATTTGCATCTTCATTTTTATATATGTATCCTTCGTACACACTATCTCTAAGTTTTCCCTTTACTAAAGCTGTATAATATTTTTTTACTGTTCTTTCTCTTATCATTTCATTCAAACTCTTTAAAGCTTCAAAATTTTTACCAAAAACCACTATACCTGAAGTATTTCTATCTAATCTATTACAAGGTGCAGGCGTAAAAGTAACTTCTTTTTCAGGCTCATAGTCACCTTTATCATATAAATAGGATAATGCATAATCTGTAAGGGTGGGCTCCCCATTTTCACTATTTGAATGTACTAAAACACCTGGCCACTTTTCCACAAGAAGCATATTTTCGTCTTCATAAGTAACTTTAAAATTGTTATCTACTCTTACAAATTTTTTCTTTTCAGGTTTAGATGAAATATAATAAGTTTCTACTATATCGCCTTCTAAAAGTGAATATTTCTCCTTAGTTTTTTTACCGTTTACCTTTATATCTCCTTTTCTAAAGGCCTTAAATATGGCACTTAAAGGTACATCTTTAAGCCATTTTCTAACAAATTTATCTACTCTTTGACCGGCCTCATTGGGCCCAATTACAATTTTCATCTTTTCCTCCGTGATTTAAAAAATTATAATGTAGACTATATACCTTTAGGTAATATGTCTACATTATAGTTCAACAAGATATTATTATACTACTAAATTGAGAATAACACATCTAAAAAATATTAATAATATTATATTATTAAATAATACTCACTAAATATCAAGATAAAATTACAATTCTTTTAACATCCTAACTGCTGCTGTACACTGAATCGCTACACCAATAGGAATACAACCTTCATCCACATCAAAAAGACTTCCATGAGCAGGGTTTACTATTCCCTTTTCTTCATTTCTACATCCAAGATAATAGAATGCTGAAGGTCTTTCTAAAGAGAAGTAAGCAAAACTTTCAACTCCCATACTAGGATTTTCAAGAATATTTATTTTTTCTTTTCCAATAACCTCTTCTGCACTTGATTTAACAATGTCTAATATCTTATCATCATTGTACAGGCAAGGATAGCTCTCTTCTATTTCTATCTCGCAGCTTCCTCTCATAGAAGTTACTATTCCCTCAGTTATTTCCCTTAACCTCTTTTGAACATATACTCTATGTTCTGTTTTCATCGTTCTTATAATACCACCAATTTTAACTTCTTCAGGAATAATATTTTGTGCAGTACCACCATGAATATAACCTATAGTCACAACTCCTGGTGATACAGGTGGAAGTTCTCTACTTATTATTGTCTGAAGGGCATTAACTACGTTACAAGATATAACCACAGGGTCAACAGTTACATCTGGATGTGCACCATGGCCCCCTTTTCCCTTTATCTTTATAGTAAAAGGATTTGAAGCCGCATTTACTACACCTTTTTTCACACCTATATTTCCCACTTCTATAGCTTCTTCTACATGAAGTCCAATAACTGCATCTACTTTTGGGTTTTCCAAAGCTCCCTCTGCAATCATCAGTCTTGCTCCTCCAGTAGTCTCTTCAGCAGGTTCAAAGAAAAGTTTTATATTTCCATTCAATTCACTTTTTACACTATTTAATAACTTTGCAGCTCCCATAAGTATTGTAGTGTGAGCATCATGACCACAAGCATGCATCTTTCCATTAACCTTTGAAGCATAATCACATTTATTTTCCTCTTGTAATGGTAATGCATCCATATCTCCTCTTAAGGCCACAGTCTTACCTGGGTTTGCTCCTTTTATAATAGCACATATACCTGTTTTAGCTATAACTTTATATTCAATGCCTTCGCTATCAAGAAAAGCTTTAATTTTTTCATTAGTTCTGAAAAGCTCATAATCCAGTTCAGGATGGGAATGAAAATCTCTTCTCCAGGTTATTAGCTGATCTTTTATCTTATTTGCTTCATTTAAAAAATTCATAATTTATACCTCTCTTTTCCCTTTAATCTATTTCCACTTTATTTCTATTTTATCTCCAGATCTTAATTTATCATAAAAACCAGCTTTATTTCCATTAAGCAAAAGTAAAAGTTCCCCTTTTACAGTACTTAAATCGAATTCTATATAATTAAATATATCTACAAATATATATGAGTCCTTACCATTTAGTTTTATGCTTTCATCATTTGCAAATACATTTATTTCTTTATCATAGCCTACTAATTCTTCTGCTGTATTTTTTTCATGTTGTGACTGATTAAGTATTTCACTATTAACAGGATCTTCTTCATCTTCTATTACAGAATCTGCTGCCACCTCTGCTTCAGCATAATTATTTTCACTTTCATAATTGTAATAATTATTTTTTTCTTCATTGTTTTCAGCATTAATTATTAAATTTGTTGATACTCTATCTCCTTCTTTAATAATATAATCGTCATTAAGCTTTCTACTGCCCATATAAAACTCTAAATTCAAATTATTATCAAAGAATTTTCTATATTGTCCAAGTGTATTTGGAAATATAGTCTCAACCTTATCGCCTTCACCTATAATATGATCCATATAAGCTTTTTGTCCATTAATAAAAAATAGAGGTTCTAAATTCTTAATTTCACCATTTAAATAAAATCCTATAGAATCCAATTTTTTTATATAGTCCTTTATATATGGTTTTGCATTATTCCCATTTTGTGCAAATACTATTTCTATTTTATCATTTTCTTTTATTTCTGATTCAAGACTAGCAAACATTCCATTTAATTTAATTACGGAACTCTTTGCTATACTTCCAAAAGCCACACGTTTTGATCCATTTAAATTGAATCTTATATTTTTGCCATTTTTGCCCATAAGAACCTTTGGATTCATACCGGTCTGCATGATAGCATCCATAATCGTATTCTTTTTGGAATTAAAAAGACTTACTACACTGCTATTTAAAAATACATCAATAAAATCTCCACCGAACCTTCTCATAGCTACTAATGCTATACCTAAAACAGTAACACCAACACTTCCTACTAAATCACTGTCACTGCATACACAATCAGTAACACTTTCAGTTCCCTTTATAGCTATCCTTTGATCTGGTATATTCAGATTTTTAACTATTAATTCTTTAAGAAGAGGCGTATGTGCCCCTCCCCCAACCAAAAACACTGCATTTGGGGCTTTACCACCATTAAGCTCAATAATTTTGCTTGCTATCTCTTCAGATAATTTTTCAACTACAGGCCTTATAATTTTAATTACCTCATCAAAACTTATGCTATTTTCTAAACTCAATACATCTGTATAAGTTACTTCTTTATTTTTAATAACTTCCTTTTTTATTCTTTCTGCAGTATTAAAATCTACAAGGCAAGCCTGTGCTATTGCTTCTGTAATTTCATCACCTGCCATAGAAGCCATGCCATAGGCACTAATAGTTTCATTACTACTTATTGCAATATCTGAAGTACCTGCACCAATATCTACAAGTGCTAGATTTAAAAGTCTTAATTTTTTTGGTATTGCAGCTTCCATTGCCGCTATAGGCTCTAGTGTAAGATTTAAAACCGATAATCCTATTCTCCTAGTAACTGCATAAAGACTATCAACTACTGACCTTGGCAAAAATGTAGAAATCACCTCAGCTGAAATGTTCTGCCCTTTATGAGACAACAAGTTAGAAATAGAATAACCATTAAGATAATAATTTTTAACACTATAACCTACACAGTATAGCTTTCCTTCAGTAATTTTATTAATTTCCTCCTCGGCAAGTTTTACGGCAGTTAGTTCAAGACTTCTTATTAACTCTTTGTCTATTTCTTTGTCTTCGTCAATTTCTATTTTTGATTTTACTAATGTAGTTCTCAAAAATCTTCCCGCTGCAGCTATTGCCACTTTTTTAAGTTTAAATCCAAGTTCTTCTTCTAACTCCTCTTTAACTTTATTTGCTGCTTTAGCAACTAAACTTATGTCATGTATTTGTCCATCTACCATAGCTCGTTCTTCATGTTCTGTAAATTTTTCAGCTATAATATGAAATTTTTTATCTCTAATAATTCCTACTGCACCTATAACAGTACGAGTACCAATATCTAATGAAAACAAAATATCTTTTGACAAAATGCTTGGAGACACCATAATTTATACCTCTTAACAATATAATTTAAAGGCTCATATTCTTTAGAATATGAGCCTAATAAAATTATATAATACTATTACAAAATATTCAATAAAACTACTCTTTTAGCTTTATTTTTCCCTCTTCTTCAATTACATATGGAAGTTTGCTAATTAAACTATATACATATTTTGCTTTTGAATTTTCATCCTTAATTACATGTTCTTTAGATATTTGATTATAGTAAAGAAGCTCACACCAAATATCCAAAAAATCCTGTTTTGTGACAAATTCAGTATTTTCATTTTCTAGAACTATGAATCCACTTTTAAAATTTTTAATTATATTCAAGTCTTTAGCTTTGCCTTCCTTTATTATCTTGAACACATCTTCCCACATTCTCGTAAACGCTATCATAAAAAATGACCTCCCCATCCTTACACATTATTTTAAAGTATATCACATAGAATATTTATGTCAACATTGACAATATTATACTCATTGTATTAGCCCTTCTAAATACTAAATTCCACACCTAAAATACTATTTTTATCCTATTAAAATAAAATCATATAATTATAAATTTCTTCATTTGTACATAAATGATTATGACTGATATTTAGGTATAGTCTTAAAGATAAACCCATTATCCTTTAAATATTTTATAAATTGTGGCAAAGTATCTGCTGTAGACTTCTTAGCTGCAGCATCATGCATCAATATTACTACATGATGCTGCTTACCTACAGTACTTACGAATCTATTCATAAGATATTGAGGTGTTTCCATTTTAAAATGCTCAGCATCACCATCTAGTGCATTCCAATCAACATAATGATATCCAGAAGACGCTATAGCTTCTGTAAACCCCGGCTTATTTCTTACTGCAAATGATCCTTCTGGAAACCTAATTAACCATCTATCATATCCATCTTTACCAACTGCTTTAGTCATTGCATCGGAACATTGTTGTAAATCATTTAAATAAGCTTCTGGATTCCTATATATTATTGCAGGTTCATGAGTATAACTATGCATACCAATAGTATGACCTTCCTTTTTTTCTCTTACAAGAAGTTTAGGGTTTCTTTCTGCATTTTTACCAATTATAAAGAAAGTAGCTTTAATATTCTCTTTTTTTAATATATCTAAAATTACAGGTGTATTATTTGGTGATGGGCCATCATCAAAAGTCAAATACGCAACCTTTTGTCCATCATCTACATTTATAAGACTCCTCAATTCATCTTTTCCAGGTGTCTTTGGTATTTTTGGTGTATTATCCTTTTTAACTACCTCAGTATGTTTAATTTCTGATGCTTTAAATGGTTTATTTGAGGCTACAGTTTTTTTATTTTTAACCCCAATAAAATATGAAGCAGAAAACAATACCCCCACTGCTATGAATAAAATTACTGAATGTTTAATAATATTCTTTTTACTTTTCTTCATAAAAATCCCCTCTATTATTCTTTTATTGATTATCAATGAATTATCTAATGTTGTACTTAATATTAAAATTATTATTCAGTATAATAACTTACTATCTCACAACAGTTAAGTATAAGATAAAGTCTCTACATATAGTTACATATTAATCCATATATATGTATTTTTCAATGTGTTTTTCAATACGTAATGAAAATTCAACTTGAAAAATTATTCACCTATAATATCATCTACATTTTTAATAAATTTTAATTTTTGAATATTAATATAAATATCTCTTCTTTAGAATTTATATGATAAAAATTTTAGAAATATTATTTTTTTAAGAATACAAAGAGGAGCTATGTCAAAATAATTTAAAAGATTGTTTTGACATAGCTCCTCTATTCTTATGAGCTGAAAAATTTTTATTAAATTTTATTTTAAAGCTTTTTTAGTTTTAAAAATTAGATATCTAAAGGAAATTATTGATATATATGCATAAAATACTATTTGAATGACAAAAACATAAGTAATTCTTATTCCACCAGCAAACCCTATTACATAGGTTAAAATCATTGCTCCCATATTATTAAATATAGTTATAATAGAAGAAGCTGCAGGTACATATCTTCTATCTACATTTTGTATTATATATCCTTGAAGTGCCGGATATACTAATGCCATAGACACTCCAATAATAGCAAATCCAGCATAAGCCTGCATTTTATTTCTTCCAAGCAAAATAACAACTATCCCTGCTATATCTACAAGAGGAGCTATTGAAAGGAATCTTAATCTCCCAACCTTATCTAAAAATTTATCTCCCAATGCTCTGCCTATAGTAAATAATATCCAAAAACTAGACAAAATACTTGGTACCTCTTCCTTACTAATACCATAGAAACCTTCAAGAAATCTTCCAGTCCAGTTTGTTGTTGATAGCTCTGATCCCGCATAAAAAAACATGGCAATAGCTAGCAATAAAAATAAAGGGTTTTTTAGTATTGTAAAAGTATCTTTAGTACTATCATCGTTACTTTTAGTTGGTACTACCCCTTTAATTTGAGTTGCAACAATAAAGAATATTACTGTAAAAACTATATGTATTATGTAAGTATAGTTAAAAGGTATACCTTTTCTAAGTACAAATCTATCTATTGGCAAAATTAAGATTCCACCTAATCCTATGAACGCATTGGATAAGCTAAATTTCTGATACTTTTCTGGTAACAGTGAAAGTATAGTACTTAAAGACAATGTACACATACCTATTGCCAATCCGGATACAAAATACCCCACTAAGATCATGTAAAAATTTCTTGAAAATAGAATTATTACGCTTGATATAAGTGGAAATAAAAATCCTAGATATAATCCCTTTTTAATTCCTAACATATACATTATCTTTCCACCAGCTACACTAATTATAAATGACGCACCAAAAATTACTGGTGGAAGTATAGCAATAAAATCATTTGATACATTATAGTTATTTTTTATAGTTGTTATAAAAGGTGATAATGTATTAGAAAATAGAGATAAAAAAAAGAAACCTATAAAAACAATTATCATATTTTTAAAATTTTTATTCATATTCTACCTCCAATGAAAAATCCCATTAAATTTTTTGAACCAATATAGTAATATCTTAACCAACAGTAAGAAAACTATTTATTTAGAATAAAACAAAAGTGATATTTAACTATTATAAATCATAGCTAAATATCACTTAAAAGTACTCCTGTTTCTAATTATGTAAAAAATTATATATTTATTGATTTCATAAAATTATAAATAATAGGTAAAGCACCTATTTTTTTCAACTCACCCTATTAATAAGCCTATTATTTCCAAGTATTACAGCATCAAATTTTCTCTTAATACCATTTGTAAATTCGATTTCTATAACTTTATTATCCAAAGAAATAATTTTACCCTGTCCAAAGGAAATATGTTTTACATTATCCCCTACTTTGTATCCGCCATTACAATCTTCACTAAAATTAAGTTTGCATTCCTTTATGAATCTTGAAGGGTCTTTAGTTTTCCCTCTTACATCTCTGCTAAAACATATCCACAGATTATCAATAGCTCTGGTTATCCCAACATAAAAAAGCCTTCTCTCCTCCTCTACATTATCTGGCAAGCTATTTTTATGTGGTATATTTTCTTCTGAGCAGCTTATAACAAATACATTTTTAAACTCCATGCCTTTTACACCGTGAATTGTACTTAGTATAACACTATCCTTTGTAATATCTTTTTTATTGTTTTTTAGTTGTTCCCCTACTTCTTCTACATGTGACAAAAATGTAATTATGGTCTTGTATTCTTCTGCAGCCTTTTTAAATTCCTCTATTATATCCTCTAGTTCCTGCACCTTAAACTTATATTTCTTAGCATACTCCATTATATGGTCACGATATCCAATTTCATTTACTATGCATTGTATAGCTCCCATCAAGGACATTTTGTTAAGTTTTTGCACATCTCTTTTTAATTTATCTATAGTTTTCATTTGGTAAATTGGTATATCCTCTATATTTTTAAGTACTTCAAATAGATCTTCTTTATATTTGTATTTTCGTATTCTCTCTAAATTTGATTTTCCTATATATCTGAAAGGTTTATTTATTATTCTTAAAAAGCTTTCCTTATTACTACAATCAATACTAAGCCTTAAATAGGATAGTATATCTTTACATATAAAGTGTTCAAAAAAATTATATTCTTTATCTAGAAGCCTAAAAGGTATATTCTTTCTTATAAAATTATCTATTAAACTTCTACTTTCCACATTCGTTCTATATAAAATGGCAAAATCACTAAATTTCAAATTATTTATAGCTTGTAATTTTATAATACTTTGAGATATTTCCTCTGCCTGGGAATTTTCATTTACATTGTTTAGTATACTAATATTGCCCTTTTCCATTTTATTCGCCTGTATATTCTTCTCATTTCTCAGAACATTATTTTTAATGAGATTTTTTGATATATCAACTATATTGCAGACACTTCTGTAATTTATATTTAAATATATCTTCTTGCCATCTTTAAATATACTATTAAAATTCACCATACAATCTGGCCTTGAGCCTCTAAATCCATAAATACACTGATCCTCATCTCCTACAGCATAAAGACTGTTATTTTCATTTAAAAGTTTTAACATTTCTATTTGCAGAGAATCACAATCTTGAAATTCGTCCACTAGCATATATTTAAATAAATTTCTGTATCCTATTAAAAGTCTCTTGTCATTTTTAAATAATTCTAGACACTTAAGTTGTAAATCGTCAAAATCCATAACATTTTTTTCAAATTTATAGGTTTCATAAGCGTCATAGCACTGCTTAAAAATTGATTTTTCAATAGACGGCTCAAATTCATCAAAGGAACATCTTGAACTTTTGTATTTAGATATATCATTTATTATTTCTCTTGATTTATCTTCATTAACTTCATCCATATATGGCTCCAAAACTTTCTTTACCACTCTATAACTCTCATAGGCTTGTATTATATTTATGGAATCACAGTGTCTTCTTAAAATCTTATAAAACAGCCCATGAAAAGTGCCAAAGAACGGTTCACCAATATTATTAAATAGCGATCTATATCTTTGCTTCATATTTAAAGCTGCAGCCTTTGTAAATGTTATAATTATAATATTTTCAGGTTTTACCCCTATACTTTTTATTAAATGTGCCGTTCTATTTATTATAACTGTAGTTTTTCCAGAACCGGGTGCTGCTACAATTAATACGTTGTTATGATCAGTTGAAACGGCTTCTAACTGATTTTTATCTAAACTATATTTCATATTTTAATTATCCCGTTACCAAAATTCTAAAAAACTC
>NZ_BAEV01000115.1 GCF_000246895.1 Clostridium arbusti SL206
ACACGTAGTATAAACGCATTTATATTATTAGCACATATGCAAAATATATTCACTGTCAATTAATATTTCTCACAATAAATTATAATTAAAGATATAATTTATATATAATAGTTATATCTTTAATTAAACAGTATTTTTATATTTTATATAACTTGATGTAGTTTACTACATCTATTTCCTATAAGCAAGTACTATCATCTCTCACATATAGATGGTGGTATAATTCCAAACATTGGGCTAAACTATAAATATTATATCAATTATAAGAAAGTAGATGAAAAATCATATGAATAAAAAAAATAGGAATAATATAAAATTATTACTTGCTGCAAGTGCTATAGGCGCTTCGGTAGCTGCTATGGGAATAAAGAAACTAAAAAACAAGCTTGAAATGAATACAATATCAATGGTATTTACTGATTATGGAAATAAGCAAGTCTATTTTATTGGTGGAGGCTTGGCTTCTCTTGCTGGCGCTGCTTACCTTGTAAGAGATTGTAATTTTAAAGGAGAAAATATTCACATTCTAGAAGGTATGAAGATTCTTGGAGGCAGTAATGATGGTGCAGGTAATGCAAAAAATGGATTTATAGTTCGTGGTGGAAGAATGTTAAATGAAGAAACTTATGAAAACTTTTGGGAACTGTTTTCCAGTATTCCATCTTTAGATCTACCGAGTAAAAGTGTTACTGAAGAAATTTTAAACTTTGATCATTTGCATCCTACCCATGCACAAGCACGTTTAATAGATAAATATGGGGTGATTCAGAATGTAAACAGTATGGGATTCAATAATACAGATCGTATGCATCTTGGTAAATTGATGATTACGCCAGAAAAAGAACTAGATGATTTGACTATTGAAGAGTGGTTTAAATCTACACCTCATTTCTTTGAAACTAATTTCTGGTATATGTGGCAGACAACCTTTGCCTTTCAAAAATGGTCAAGTCTTTTTGAGTTTAAGCGATATATGGAAAGAATGATTTTTGAATTCTCTCGTATTGAAACCCTAGAGGGCGTTACACGTACACCTTATAACCAATATGAATCTCTCATTCTTCCATTAAAAGCTTATTTAGATAGTTTTAGTGTTGATTTCAGTATAAATTCAACCGTAACTGATTTGGATTTCAAACCAGGAAATGAAATTACAGTAACTGCAATACATACAAAAGAAAATGATGAAGAAAGAATTATTGAACTTAATTCTGAAGATATTTGCATTATGACTAATGCATGTATGACTGACAGTGCAACTCTTGGAGATATGAATACAGCACCAGAATATAATCCAAACAAGCCAATTTCAGGGGAGCTTTGGTATAAAATAGCTAAGAAGAAGGAAGGGTTAGGTAATCCAGAACCATTCTTTACACATCCTGATGAAACTAACTGGGAAAGCTTTACTGTAACCTGCAAAGGCAATAAGCTTTTAAAATTAATCGAAAAATTCTCTACTAATATTCCTGGAAGTGGAGCGCTAATGACCTTTAAGGATTCCAATTGGTTAATGAGTATTGTTGTAGCAGCTCAACCACATTTTAAAGATCAGACACTTAATACAACCATTTTCTGGGGATATGGTTTGTATACAGATAAAATTGGCAATTATGTAAAGAAGCCAATGCGTTATTGCACTGGTGAAGAACTCTTAATAGAACTTCTTCACCATCTCCATATTGAAGATAAAAAAGATGAGATTATGGAAACTGTAGTTAATGTTATTCCTTGTATGATGCCTTATGTAGACGCACAGTTCCAACCACGTAAAATGAGTGATCGTCCACAGGTTGTTCCAAAGGGATCAACAAACTTTGCTATGATTAGCCAGTTTGTTGAGATCCCTGAAGACATGGTATTCACTGAGGAATACTCTGTACGTGCAGCAAGAATTGCCGTATACACTCTATTTAATGTAAGGCATAAAGAACTCTGTCCTGTAACTCCCTATAGAAAGGATCCTAAAGTATTAATGGAAGCTTTAAAAACTTCTTTTAGATAAATCAATAATAACTTTTATATTCATATTAACTTATATATCTATTTTATATAAATTATAATCACAAATTATTTGCAGAGTAGCCTTTTGAGACTATTCTGTATTTATGTGTAGTACGAGCCATTGGTAAGATAAAAATAAAAACTATACTATTTTAAATCTCACCTCACCCTAATTTATTTATATTTATTAAAATAATTAATTTGAAATACTAAAATCTTTATAATTTTTGCTGGTATAAACCTTTTTAAAGCGATGATCATTAACATAATTTAACTATCTATACTTTATCTTAAATTCATCAGTCTCATGTCCAAAAATAACATTTAAAAATGGATACTTTTTAATAAATTCTCTTATCTTTAAAAAGCTTCTTCTTCCTTCTTCCATATCAGAAGAAAATTTTCCTGTTTCAACATTAATTTCAAAACCTTTTTTTGTAATACAAGCATCCCCCGTAATTAATGTTTTTCTTTCTTTTCCATTGACTATGTAAGAAATGTGCCCCTTTGTATGTCCAGGTGTAGAAACTGCCCAAAATGAACCATCTCCAAAAATATCAATACATTTCCCTAGTATCGGCATATCCTGAGCTGAAGAAAAATCTATTTTTTGCAAATTTGTCTTATTTTCAAAAAAATTAGAATAAACAAGTGGGAAAAAGCTTTCTTCACGTTCTCCATCACCATACACATAAGGTATTTCATTAGATAATGAAGGAACACCTGCTGCATGTTCGTGAATATGGGTTAAGAAAACACCCTTTAAATTTATACCTCTTTCTTTCAGTTGAATTTCAATTCCTTCCGAACTTTTTTCTTGAATATAACGATTTTTAAAGTAGAGCATCTTTAATATACCTTTAAAGTTTCCACCAACTATATTTGAAAAAGGGCTGTCGAATCCAGTATCAATTAAGTAATCACCATACTTCTCATATCTCAATACATGTGCTAATACTGGTATATCCGCATATCCCTCTTTCATTTCAGAAGCATTTATATTCTGAAGATTTAGTACTCCAGATATTTTACTCACAATCCTACCCGTATTTAAAGTTTCTACTTCTATTGCTGCAGGATTTTCGAATACAGCTTCCCAATTCATAAATTTTGATTTCTTTATCTCATAGTCGCTGACATTATTCATACTTTTCATATAATTCTCCTAGTCTTATAGAATTAATCATTTTTATTTACTTCAAGAATCTCTTTTTGCACTTTTTTACTAAAAGAGCTTAGCAGCAATTCATAGGACATATCTATCATTTGTTTTAAAATATCTTTTCATATATCGTCTTTTCTCTGAAATTTATTATTTAGTTGCCATTGAAGTAATATTTTTTTAGTTGAATAACTCCATTTTGAAATGTAATTTCAAGAGTAAAAATATCACTATGTTGTGCATTATTTATTTCTGTAACAGATAAATTCTTTGACTTTAAAATATTACATGAACTTATTATTTCCAGTATATCTCGTGACCCATAAATAATTGATTTTTTTATATTATCATTTAAATTAACTGTTGGAATCTTTTTAAGCACTTCAAGAAGTTCTCCTGAAAAAAGTTGTATCAAGTGCTGGCTATATTCTAATAACTCAATTCCTTTGTCCAAAATCTTTCTATATCCTCATCATATATGCACTTTATGTTCAACATATTCAACTATAGTACCATCTAAATGCCTTACAGTCATATTCCTTCCTGTTGGTACCTCTTTTAGATCTCTAATAATTACAGCATTATTTTTTAATAAAAATTCTCTAAATTCAATAATAGAATCCACTAAAAAAGTTGCCTTTGTATCCTTAAAAGGTTTTAAAGCTTCATCAGTACCCCCTAAGATTAAAATGTTTCCTATTTGTGCTAATTCTAAATTCATTTCAGTGTACTTAAATATTAAATCACAATCTTGATTTAATATTTTTGTATAAAATTCTATAGCTATGTTTATATCATTTACATATAAACGTGTTAGTATTTTATTTACCTTCATCTATTCATACCTCCATATAATTATATACAAATCTACTTTTCAAAAATATATAAATATCCATTTTTAGCTTTAGTAAAACTCGGACCATTAAATCCTTTAGATAAAAGTACTTTTTTTAATATCACATTAAAGTACCATGACTCACTATTAAAATATTTTTTCTATCTTCAATTAAAATATTAGAAATAAAATCATATGCCCTTTTTTCATCAACATACTTATGGAAAAAGTACCATTGAAATCTTCCCAATATACTCCAAAGTATAAAATGCAATTTAACATTTGTTTTAAATAATAGTAAAATTTCTACTTCTCTTAATAACTTAGTCTGGATTATTTCATTGTCATACACTGCTTGTGCAGTATGTACTGTTCTTGACAAATCACTTGAATAACAAATTTCCCAATGATTTTTATTGATATCTATATGATTTCGTTTTACATTTGCAATATTATAACCATCCTGCCATTCTTTAAATTCTTGTGATTACATGAGTTTAAATACTTGACATGGATATACAACTTCGAAATGTCTAATTAGACCAATTTTCATGGATTTTTTCCTTTCACTTAACGAATAGTTAATATTTAAAATTTCTTTGACCTATTCTATTTCACAATAATTTACTGAACACTTTTATTAAATGGTAAATTTTCCATATTCATAAAAAACCTCTTTGTTTTTTTATGAAATAATTTATACTTGTTCATTATAAAAAAATAAAAAGAAGAAAATCCAAATATTGAGAGATCCTTCTTTTTTATCATTTTGTCCTGTAAATTATTTTAATTCTTTTAATATTGCCTGCTATAGTGATGTTGCTCCTGTAGAAAGATTCCATTCACTAAGAGAAAATTTTTTACCATCAATTAAACAGGTATGTAAGTAACTTTATCTCTTGGACTTGAAAAATACTTTTCAACTGCATTTATCCATTTTTCAAAGTGTTCCGTCTTAAGGTGTTCTTCCATAGCTTCTTCAGATTTATAGCCCTCATAGAGTAAAAATTTATTTGGTTCATCCTTGCATTGAAGAAAATCAAAGCATATAACTCCTTTTTCTTTTCTTGAATTATCCCTATTTTCTATAGTTGCTTCTATAAATTCTTTTATATTCTCTGATTTTATATAAAAAGTAACGTTTTTTATTACCATTGGTTAATTCCTCCCCTTGTACCCAGTCTTATATTACTAGTACATATTAATTTATAAAGTAATTATACCTTTAATTAAACAGTATTTCCATATTTTATTGATACTATAAAAAAATATAACTCTAAGAACTACATCTAAATTAAAATTAACTTACCAATGAAAAATAAAGTATTTGCTATCACATAATTTTTCAGTCTAATATTCCAATAACTTTATTTAATTTTAATAAAGCATTTGGATCAACTTTTAAAGTTGTATTTTCTTCTCCCAAACCCCCATAAACAAAAGAAAATTTAAGAAGTCTTTTATCTACTATATATGGCAATATGATTCCAAACATTGGCACATTTCCAACTGAAAATCCTGTTATCAACTTAACTTCATCTTTAGTTGCCATTCTAACATTTTTACAATTTAGCACATGTTTTACTTCTTTAAAATTCACATGACCCCTTTCACCTGAAACAACTAATACATGAAAGCCTATATCAGTATATATTATCAGCGTTGGTGCTATTTGACCAATATTAATCTTAAAATAATCAGCGCCCTCTTTTGCTGTATAAATAGGTATATCATTATGAATTAATTCAAATGAAAAGTCACTTTTCTTTAAAATATCTTTTATATTTTCCATATATTTTTTCATCCTTTTTTATTTATTTGACTATGCTCTTCTAATTCCAGATTAATAAAAGAATTTATCATATTACGATAAACTACCTCTACTATATTTGGATTTACATTATTATTTTCTGCAAGTTTACAAACTTTTTCAATAACCATTTCTACTCGTTTTGGTGCTTTTACATCTTCAGTATCTTTTTTGAAGTTAGCCGCTTGTTTAACATAGTAACTTCTTTCAGCAATTAATTTAACTATTTGATTATCAATTCTATCTATATTCTCTCTAACTTCATTTAAATCTCTACAATTATTCACTTTTAATTCTCCTTATGAGTATATTTAAAATTTTCAAAAATCCATATAATAATAAATAAAAATAATTATACATTTAAAATGTGATATATTATAATATACGCTATTACTGTTGTAGCAATTTGAACGATATTAATACTAAAATAATATGGTACTTATTTTACTGTATGAAAATTAAATAATTCATCAAAAACATTATTCATTAATCTCATTCCTGAATTATTTGAAGCAGTTAATATTGATTCTGGATGAAATTGAACAGCAATTATAGGCAACTTCTTATGTTGAATGCCCATTGCTATACCATCTTCATCCTTAGCAATTATATTAAATGAATCTGGAATATTCTCGCAGTAAATCGAATGATATAATCCAGCCTGTAAATTTTCTCCTATACAACTCCACACATTAAATGATAAATTATTTTTAATATCGAGCTTCTTACCATGTCTAGGATAATCTAACTGCTTTAATTTTCCGCCAAAATACTCAACTAATCCTTGCATTCCTAGACACACTCCAAATATTGGCATTTTATTATCTAAACATAATTTTATTGTATTGGATAAATTAAATCTTTTAGGAAGTCCTGGTCCAGGGGATAATACAACTACATCAAAACTGTTATCTTTTTTTAATACACTTTCAGCCAAATCATACCTTAAAGTTATTGTATTTGCACCTAACTGCTTAATATAACTAGCTAATGTATTAACAAATGAATCTTCATGATCTACAATCAGTATTTTCTTATTTTTACATACATTAAAATCAAATTCAAACTTCTCATTATCTTTTATTAAACTTTTTTTACTATTTAAACTTTCTAGTAACGCTGCTGCTTTTGTGTAAGTTTCCTCTTCTTCCTCATTAGGCTGTGAATGGATTAACAGTGTAGCTCCAACCCTTACCTGTGCAATGTTATTCTTAATTCTCATAGTTCTAAGTGTTAATCCCGTATTCATATCACCATTGAATAAAATATAACCAACAGCACCTCCATACCATTCCCTTGGTGTTTTTTCCTGCTGCTCAATCCATTCTATAGCAGCTCTTTTAGGTGATCCAGTTATTGTAACTGCCCACATATGAGTTAAAAAAGCATCTATACAATCATATTGATCATTAAGATATCCTTCTACATGATCTACAGTATGAATTAAATGTGAGTACATTTCTATTTCACGTCTACCAATTACCTTTACAGAACCTGGAATACATATTCTAGATTTATCATTACGATCCACATCTGTACACATAGTTAATTCTTCTTCATCTTTATGAGAGTTAATTAATTTTTTTATTTGTTCTGAATCGTCAATTGCATTCTTTCCTCTTTTTACAGTTCCAGATATAGGACATGTTTCTACTCTATTTTTTTCAACTCTTACATACATTTCTGGAGAACTTCCCACCAAAAATTCATTGCCTAAATTAATGAAAAAACCATATGGACTTGGATTGATTTTTCTCAAGTTATAAAATACTTCATTAGCAGGCATATCAATTTCTTTTGATAATACGTGAGAAGGAACTACTTCAAATAAATCACCTTTTCTAAATGAATCTAAAGCCTTAGTTACTACACTTGCATACTCTCCTAATTTGGAACTTTCATTCTTGAAATTTTCAAATTGTTGTATTTTATTATAATCTAATCTTTCTGTTCTTTTTAAACCTTGTGTACTACCTTTAGATGTTGTAAATTCATAGCTTAAAACGTATCCTTTTTTTGATTCATTATCTACCACAGTTAGCCTATCGGGGAAATATAGAACTAAATCTTGTTGATTATATGATCTCTCTTTTTTAAGTTCAATTTTAGATTCAAATTGAAACACCAAATCATATCCGAATGCTCCATATAGTCCAAGATTACTGTCCTCTTTTGATTTAAATATATCCTTTATTTTTCTAATAATTAAAAATACTGATGCTTGTTTACTTCTATCTTCTTCACAAAAAAAGCTATTAGCTTTCTCAATTATTCCCTCGATATGTTCTTTACTTTTCACGCATATTTCTACTTCTTTAATTTCTTCTAATTTACAAGCTATTGTATCTAATAATAAATCACCTCTCTCATTAAGTGAATTAATAGTAAATTTTCTTTGAAAACATCTCAATTCTAAACATGGATCTGTAAATGCAAATTCCCATCTTGAATACCTATTTGGATACTCATAATCACTTGCAAAAATTGCTCCCTTGTTGTGAAGCAACTTTTTAGAAATTTCACCTATAGAATCATTATCATTTAAAGGTTCTTTTGTTCGAGTAACCTTAATACCTCCTTTTGTAACATATTCAGATTTACAATTAGTATTTTCAGTCAAATTATACAAATGCTTTCCTCCTTTTAATTTGATATAACAGATTTATAAGTTAATATAAAAATAAAAAAGCCACTTCGTCCTCAATGGGACGAAGTGACCTTGCTGCCACCCATATTAAATTTATATAGCAAGTAACATAGAAAAACTAAAACTCTTCAGAGCAATACACCACTAAATTATAAATATAATAATATATAAAAAACACTTCGTCCTTTAAAGGACGAAGTGTTAAACTCCGCTATGCCACCTAAATATAAACATTTCTTTATCAGGTACAGATTTATAACTCGATACCCTGTCTTTTTAACGGTAGACCACCGTTTATTGCTACTATAAATTTCACATCACATCTCAGAGATCCATTCAACATAAGCTACAGTGCTTGGCTTACACTATTCCAAACTCGCTTTAACTAAATTCTCATATCTACTACTTCTCGTCATCAATTTTTTCTATTATTTAGATAATATACTTAATTTTATAAGCTGTCAATACAAATTTTATTTAGATAACTTATCTTTCAAAAAATTAGACTCAACACCATAATGTTATCATCATATTAAGTTAATACATTACCATTCCACCGTCAACATTTATAACTTGACCTGTAATATATTGAGACATATTTGAAACAAGAAACAAAACTGCATTTGCTACAGATTCTGAATCACCATATGTTTTCATTGGAATTTGAGACAATATTTCTTGGCTTATCTTATCAGAGAGTTTAGATGTCATATCAGTAGAAATACACCCAGGTGCAATGGCATTTACAGTTATTCCTCTTTCTGCTAATTCTCTAGCAACTGTTTTTGTAAAACCGATAAGCCCAGCTTTAGATGCAGAATAGTTTGCTTGTCCAACATTACCTGTTATTCCTACTACACTTGTTATATTTACTATACTACCTGATTTTTGTTTTAGCATGTGTTTAGATACGAATTTGGTACAATTAAATGCTCCTGTAAGATTTATATTAAGCACTTTATCCCATTTTTCTTTTTTCATAGTCATCATTATACCATCGCTTGTAATACCCGCATTATTTACTAAAATATCTATTCTCTTAAATTTATCAATTATACATTTTACAACTTCTTTTGTTGATTCTTCTGAACTTACATCATGCTTTAAACCTAAAGCTTCAACATCATAAGCTAATGATATTTCATTTGCCACTTGGTTTGCTCTATCTTCATTAGTACCAGTTACAACTACTTTTACTTTTTCTTCTGCTAACTTCTCTGCAATAGCTCTACCAAGCCCTCGAGTACCTCCTGTTACTAGTGCTATTTTGTTACTTAAACCTAAATCAGCCATATTTGACCTCCTTATTATCTATAATCAATTTACTCTTATTTAGTCTTATCTTACCTATGGTAGAAAACAATTCTGCTCTAATTTCACCGTTCCATCCACATTTTCTTCAACAACATCTTTATTTAACTGTTTCTTGAAAAAAATTCTTTATAAATATCAATTCATACACAATTTAGCATTTTTTTAATTTCACTTGTTTCACCTACACTAGCTTTACTTATTTTAACCATATTCTTCTCCAATTTATTCAATGCTGCTACAGCATTCAAACTCTATTTGCTTTGATAATGTCTTTCTAACAGGACAATTCCTTATTTTCCTCATAACTATATTTTTAATATCTTCATTTATATCCCAATCTATGTCTATCGTATATTTAAAAATAACTTTATCTTCTTTTTCTCTATTTAAATCCACTTTAACAGCAACTTTTTCATATTCAATATTCATAGACTCCAGTATCATTCTTGTGGTAATATTTAAGCACGAGGCATATGCCGCTTCAAGAAAATCATGTGGTCTAAAATATTTTCCACTTCCCCCTTTTTCTTCAGTAACATCTGAATAAATCATTCCAGTTTCATTATATATTTCTGTAATATATTTATTAACTCCACTCTTTGATATAATCATTTTTTGCACCTTTCTATAAATATTATATTTTCAAAAATTCACTATAAAGATCAATTGAAGCAAAGCCTGTACCTAAAAATATAATAAATTCACATCACCTTTTTATGTAATAGCTTTAAGATTTTACTCCTTACTTCATTAGATTAAATTTTATTTTAAAACCAATGTACTATTATAATCCCTTATTATTACGTTATAGGTAAATAATACACTATTTATAATGTAAAATCAATTTTAAATGTATTTCCTTAGAGATACATTTTTATTCTATAAAAAGTAGCAATGCTATTTTAATTAAGATATAATAAAAATTAATAAGGAGTACTATACTATATATAATGTAGTATAGTATTACATATAACAGGAGGAAGTGAATTATGATATATAATAATATTAAGATAAAGAAATCTAATACCTTTGATTCAAAAAGAAAAATAGTTGCACATGCAACTAGAGAATCCTGGATAAATATACCTCATATTACTTATACATATGAACCTGACATAACAAGTTTTTATGAAGAGTTTGGTATTTTATCTAAAAAATTAAAAAGTGAAGGAAAGAAAATTTCATTTAATACCTTAATGATTAAAGTTATTGTAGAAGGCTTATTAGCTGCAAATGATTTAAATTCCTATCTTGAATATAATCATGAAAAATGTGAAGGTATACTGCATATTTTAGATGAAATTAATGTTGCAATTCCTTGGATTTTATCTGATGGCTCACATATAACTCCTAGTATAATGAATGCTGGTAGTATGTCACTAACAGATATTTCTGATTATATTTTAAATTTATCTAATAAAATAGAGAATTCCGACATTAAAGAAATAACAGGTATACTATCCTCAGGATTTAGTAATGAAAAACCTTATCTTAAAGGTAAAGAAAAAGAAGATTATTACAATATTCCTGAAAATGAACGCTTAACTGAAGAAGATTTTATTTACGGAACAATTACTTTTTCAAATATAGGTTCACTATATAAAGAACAAAAAGGTGCTTTTTGTTTACTTGAAGTTATACCACCACAAGTTTTTGCTATAGGCCTTAGCTCAGTACAGGAAAAGCCCGGAGTATTTATAGATGAAAATGGAGATAAACAAATTGGTATTAGAAAAACACTTCCAATGTGTTTGGCTTTTGACCACAGAGCCCTTGATTTTAGCTCTATTATCCCATTTTTGAAAAAGCTTGATTCAATATTTGATGATCCAACTATTATTCACCAATGGTAATTAAAAGTTTATTGGTTATAATTATTAACATAA
>NZ_BAEV01000114.1 GCF_000246895.1 Clostridium arbusti SL206
GGTGTAAGTCTCCTACGCACTCTGTGAAAGCGATTCACACAAAATCAAAAAGAAGATTTTGGTTCTCTGCTTTTCTTCAAGTGGGAGTTCAACGCCAAGTAAGCCATGCATTTGCAGTTCTAAAATTCAGATGGGGTAAAAGAATCCCCACATGAATTAAGAACTTGCTTCAATTAGAAATAATATAAATTAATAAATTCACATTATATAACTATATAAAATAACAAATTATCAATAGCTCACCTTATATAATTAATTCATATAAGTCATCTTCAAATAAATAACAAGTCAGTATACTAGTCTATTTTGAATTATACTACGTTAACAGAACCTTCTGATAGCACCACTATCATCAGAACCTGTTTCCTTGTATATTTCAAAATATACGTCGCATCTTTCACTTGTTATTTATTTTCACATGCCTAAAAGTAATCTTTAAAATAATTTGATGTGAAAAATAAAAGAATAGCCAAAAGCTATTCTTTTATTTAACAAGATCTATACTATTATAAATCTGTAAGACCGTGTTCCATTAATATTTCTTCTAATTTTTCTTGAGACATTGGCTTTGGTACAATGAACATGTCATTTCCATCTATTTTTCTTGCCAATTCTCTATATTCTTCAGCTTGATCTGCTTTAGGATCAAATTCTATAACAGTTTGTTTATTTATTTCAGCCTTTGTTACCATTGGACTTCTTGGTACAAAGTGTATTAATTGACTTCCAAGTTCCTTTGCAAATGCATCTAGTAATTCATATTCATTTGCAACTTTTCTACTATTACAGATGATACCACCTAATCTAATTCCACCACTCTTAGCATATTTTAATATACCTTTTGAGATGTTATTAGCTGCGTATAATGCCATCATTTCTCCACTTGCTACTATATATATCTCTTGGGCTTTTCCTTCTCTCATTGGCATTGCGAAACCTCCGCAAACAACGTCTCCCAATACATCATAGAATACATAATCTAAATCGTCTGTATAAGCTCCAAGTTGTTCTAACATATTTATTGAAGTTATTATTCCTCTTCCTGCACATCCAACTCCTGGTTCTGGACCACCGGATTCGACGCATCTGATTTTTCCAAATCCATCTTTTAATATAGAACTTAATTCTACATCTTCTCCTTCTTCTCTCAATGTATCAAGAACTGATTTCTGTGCAAGTCCACCTAATAATAATCTTGTCGAATCTGCTTTTGGATCACAACCTACTACCATTATTTTCTTTCCCATTGTTGCTAATCCTGAAGTTAAATTTTGAGTTGTTGTTGACTTACCTATTCCACCTTTTCCGTAAATAGCTACCTGTCTCATTCTAAAATTCCTCCCTTTAAATCCTGCACATTCTGATGTAACTATATGAAATAATTATTTTTCATATAAATAAGTTTTCTGCTTATGTATTTAATTATATGTTAGCATTTGTTAAAAGTCAACAAATTCAGGAATTTATTTGATAAATTATTAAGATTAGTTAATAATTTATGTCAATATAACAAATAACGCTCTATATTTTTTTGAATATGTTTTCATAATAAACTAAATCTCTTATTCTAGTAAAATTTAATTAGTTTATTGGCTTTTTTATAAATTAGTTACTATTATATGCTATAATATTAGTAGTATAAATTATAATCATTTTTATAAATAATTTAATATTAAAGTGTTTATTATAAAATAGATATTAGTAATTATAATAGATATAAAATAATCATGGAAGGAAATACGGATATGGATATAGATACAGCTCTTACACCTCAAGAGATTGCGGATATATTAAAAATCTCTAAAAGTACAGTTTATGATTTAATTAAGAAAAAAGAAATAAACTCATATAGAGTAGGAAAAAAGGTGCGTGTTGACTTAAAGGACGTTGAAGCATATAAAAATAAAACTAAGAATATAAAATCCAATGATACTCATACAAGTCCTCCAAACATATTGGCGCATGCATTATCTGATACAATGCCTAAAAATGAAGAATCTTTAGACGAATATAGTTTTGTTATATCTGGTCAAGATCCAATTTTAGATATTTTATGCCGCTATCTTGATTGCTATGCTAATGGAATACGAGTTTTAAGATCCTATCAAGGTAGTTACAACGGCATATACGCACTATACTGTGGGAAAGTTCAAGTAGCAACAGCCCATATTTGGGATGGCAAAACCGGTGAATATAATATTCCTTATGTAGAAAGAATGCTCCCTGGTATCCCTGCTGTAATTGTACGCTTTGTTGGGAGAACACAAGGTTTTTATGTAGCTAAAGACAACCCAAAGGGAATAAAAGGTTGGGATGATTTTAAAAGATCGGATATATTTATAGTTAATCGAGAAAAAGGAAGTGGCACTAGGATTCTATTAGATGAACATTTACGCAAAATGAATATTATTGGTAAAGATATACTCGGATACTCAAGAGAATGCATTTCTCATTTAGCAACTGCTAGTATAATTGCTAGAGGAGGTGCAGATTTAGGTATAGGAAATGAAAAAGCTTGCTCCCAAGTTCAAGGAGTAGACTTTATTCCTATTCAGAAAGAAAAATATGACTTAATTATAAAAAAGGAAGACATAAATCAACCTGAAATATTAGCCATTTTAGACATACTTAAGTCAGAAGATTTCAGAATGGAAGTTTTAGGGATAGGCGGATATGATATTAGTGAAATGGGTAAAATTATTGCCGAAACTTAACTAAAGATGAATTGCTTTAAAATTGATTTCTCGGCGCTAATTTATATTATTGATGAAAGCACTATAGAAATTGCATATCAACAATTTCTATGGTGATTTTATTGTATTTTTGTTTATATTTTCAGTAATCTCTGCTTTTAAGCCCAAGATTTCTTACTCTTTAATAGCAAATACAAAAATAATGGAGCACCAATAATAGAAGTTAATATACCAAGAGGTACCTCCAGGGTAAACATATTACGTGCAAAATCATCCACTAGTAACAGAAATCCACCTCCTATAATCATAGATACAGGTAAAAGTATTTTATAATTTGGACCAACTATAATCCGTGCAATATGTGGAATTATAAGTCCAATCCACGAAATCATTCCACTTATAGAAACCGCCGCTGCAGTAAGCATAGTAGAGCATATAATTATAATCAGTCGCATTCTGCGTGTATCAACACCTAATGTTTTAGCTTCTTCATCTCCAAAAGATAGTATATTTATTTTCCATCTAATAAGAATAAGTGGAACAATCCCCAATGTAAATGGTATAAGAAACATTAGTATGTCACTACCATCAATAACTGACAGACCTCCCATAAGCCAAAATGTAATAGTCGGGAGCTTATTATCTGGATCAGCCAAATACTTAGTAATTGATATAATAGCTGAAAATATATTTGAAACTACCATACCAATTAGTACCAAGAGTACAATTGAGCTTCTATGTCTTCCAATAATAGAACTAATGATATATGTAAGTGCTACAGCTATAAGACCCATTATAAATGCCATTAATTGCATACCCACGCTACCAAAAGATAGTAGTATAGCTATTACGGCACCTACTCCAGCACCAGATGAAGCTCCTAAAATATCAGGTGAAACCATAGGATTTTTAAACAAACCTTGATAAGCTGCTCCAGAGGCCGACAGTGCAGTTCCTATCAATAAAGCTGCAAAAATTCTAGGAATACGCACTTGGAATAATACCATTTCTTCGCTTTTAGGCCAAGTAGCAGGTAGATTTAGAAATTTTCCTATTAAAATATTAAGTAGCTCTGGCAAAGGAATAGCATATCTCCCAAGTGTAAATGATAATAAAAATATTGCAGCTAGCATAATGATTAATATTCCAATAGCAATATTTTTATTTTTTATAGTTTTAACGCCTAATCTAGAAATATTGAACACAACTTTTTCATCTAAATCTATACTTTTTGTATTTTTCATAACACCGCCTCCTAATTTATAGAAACTAATAAGAATATTTAATAATAGATTAAGATTTATGAATTTAAGAGAGGAATTAACTATAGAAGTTAGTCTAATATTTTTTAAGTTGACAAATGAACTATGAGATGTTAGAATTCTTATGGTTTAAATTATTTATTTATGTGATATATTGCTCAAGTTTGCAACCTGGGCAATATTTTTTTATTTGATTATATGTACAAATACAACGAACTCTATTGTACAATTAAAAACTACCGCATTGCTAATAATTGCATAACGATAGTTTTTATTTATAGACTTCTATATACATTTTTCTGCATCTATTTCTTTTGAACGATAAGCTCTTTCCCAGTCATTTGCAATAATCTCAAGAATATTTAACATACCTTTATATCCAAAATAAGCTCTATCCAAATAAACATCCATATTTGTTGGACTAAGGATGTCAAAAGCAATTTTAATTCCAACTTCTTCTGCCATATATTTTTCCCATGCCGATCCCAAAACAGCATCAACATCCATATCTTTAAGAACTTTTTTTATTTGATATCCATCCACTTCAAAAGCCACCTTAGAATCTAGCCCAAGAGATTTCAACTCATCGCCTAGAATTTTACGCGCTTCCGGAGTATTTGATCTAATTAGTATAGCTTCTGGAATCATCTCTAATTCTTCAAATAACATTCTAACCAACCCAATCCCCATAGTAGCATCAGCAGATAGAGCTATTCTACAATTATGATAGCGAGGAATCATCATAAGTGCTCTTTTTCTAAGAATATCTGTAACCATATTCTCACCTTTTTTTATAATTTCTTCTACCTTATCATTAACATTGAAATAATCTCCAAGACATCTCAACCATCTTTCAGTGTTTTTCAAACCAATAGGCAAAGGTATATCATCAAGAATCAAGGGTACACCATGGACACTGCTCATTTCTTCTGCAAACTCATAACCTACATCATGGCTTAAAATAATATTAGCCGTTGCCACACCTGCATTTTCTAAATCCTCAATGGATAAATCCCTAGATAGTACTGTTTGCACTTCAATATCCAAACTTTTTAAAATATCCGTAACCCACTCTAAATCTGCCCACCAAGTAGGATTCAAATTAGCTTGAGGAGCAATTATATTAACACTTTTTTTATTTCTAATCTCAACTTTCTTTATAAAAGGCAACAAAGAATTCAAACCTATATTTAAGCCATCATAACCATTTCCACGAAAGCCACCCGCCATAATTGGAATAAGCCTAGCGTTGACACTGGATTGTAGATCTCTACAAATACCTTCCATGTCCTCACCTATAATATCAGCAGCACAGGTACCCAGTACAAATATAACCTTCGTATTAAAAGTACTATCTGCATCTTTTATTAACTTTTTCAACTTATTTGATGCTCCCATTATAACATCAGATTCAAAAAGACGAGTACATCCTATTTTCCTTTGTGTAAAATCAATTTCATGTGCATCATAAGCGGATCCAACTGTTGCCGCACATCCCTGAGGTGAGTGAATTACAACGCTGGCATTTTTTATTCCTGCTATTACACTTGCTACCCCTTCTAAGGCACAACCTACAATGGGATCTTTACTATCCTTACATTGATCAAAAGTTAATTCATCATACATTGTCCTCTCCTCCTTTTTTGAGCATATACAGTACAATCAGGCAAATCTTGGCTTAATTTAGGTGTTAAAGCTTGTGAAGAAGCCAAACCAGATTCTTTCGGGAACACCATTTCCTTGAATATAGAACTTCTAGGTCTAAAAGAATATTTTAAAGCAGTATTAATACACTTAGCTACTTTTAGAGCTCCTCTATATCCAAATCTTGGGCGATTTAATATAGCATTTAAATCTACCAAAGGAATATTAGGAAAACTTAAAGATGATCCAAAATATACTACAGATTTCGAATCTATCCCTCCTAAGAATGCTAGTAATTCATCTTCTGTCTGCTTCATGGATTCATATTTGCCAAAAGCCAAAGTACCTTTTGTTATTAATATTTCAGGATCCATTCCAGTTTCTAATAGATAATCTATACTTGTTTGTCTTGCTTCAGTACTCCAAGGATGGAAGTTAAATATAATAGGTCTCATCCCAAAATCACTTTTCAACATATGTGCAATAGATAGACATTTAACCGCGTCATGCCCTTCCACAATAGCAATTTTCCCCTGTAAAATCTTTTTACTTTCTTCAAACTCTTCCTTTATCGCATCATATTCTCTTTGCATTAAGGCTTCAGCTTGTTCTTCCATTTTTAAATACTTAGCCGCTCCCCTAATCCATCTTTCTGTAGCAGCAATACCATAAGGAAGTATTGTAGAATTAATAGGCGTTCCATACTTTCCTTTCATTGCTTTACTGATAGCATAGCCTATATCAAGACATAAGGCACAATTAACTGCTACACTAGGTGCATTTTTAATCTCATCTAACGTGCAATCTCCTGCAATAACAGAGTTTATTTTAGCTCCCATACCTTTTATAAGTCTAACTAATTCTTTTACGTCTGTATCCACTTCTGTTCGTTCCGCACCCATTTTTCCACCTACAATATTAACTGTCTGAGCCATTTCTGCTTTAGTTTCTTCAGTAGGTTTATCCATAAGACTTACTATTTCTTTGAATACAAGGTCAAATCCAGTTCTATATTCACCTGAAAATCCCTCACAGTGTATTGACATAAGCTTAGCGTTCACATCAGGCTTCATTCCATCTATAATATTATCTACATTATCGCCTATAATACCGGTAGCACAACTAGTTGCTACAAAAATAACATCTGGTTTGTACTTTGTATCAACTTCTTTGATGGCACCTTTTAATTCTTTTTCCCCACCATAAATAACATTTTTCTCCCCAATATTTGTACTTATTACAGGCTCATATGCAGCTCCACTATTACGACAATTTGTTAGTTTATATGCATGTTTTACTCCATAAGCACATCCACTTGGACCATGAGTAACAATAACAGAGTTCTTAATACCACTTAAAATCTTTGTAGCAGTCCAAAATTTACATGGTCTTGTATGGCTTCCCTGTAAATTAGTTTTAATCTTTCCTTCTTTAGCAAGTTGATATAGCTCACTTAAAGTTCCGTGGAATTCTATACTTTCCGCAACAATTGACATAATATTCCCCCCTAAAAGTTTTCTTCTATACAAAAACACTTATATGTATAGCCAAGTTTCAATTTCAAAACTTGGCTATACACATCAATCTTTAATTTATACATTTTTCTAAAATATTAATTCATTACCAAACATTTAATAACCATTCTTTATTATGTTTATTCTCCATATCTGTAAATAAGGTATTGGCAATAGTTTCTGCAAGGAACTCTGCACCTTTATAACCTACAATAGGATGTTTCCAAAGTCCAGCTCTGTCAAAAGTAGGGAATCCTACTCTAACCATAGGTATATTGTTATCAATAGCAATATATCTTCCTTTTGAATGTCCCATGATTAAATCTAGCTCAATTGATTTATCTTTTATTCTTCTTTCCAATTCCCATAAATCAGAATTACAAATAACTTCTATATTACAATTAGCTCTTTTCTCTAAATCAACAAGCCTAGGATCTTTAGCATACTTTTTATTATCATCACCTAAAAGAAGAAGTACAGGTTCTAATTCACACTCTATACAAAAATCAGCAAGCGCCATTACTAAATCAGGATCTCCATAAATAGCAACTTTCTTATTTGCAAAGAACATGTGTGCAAGATCAGCCATTGCATCTATAGCTTTTCCACGTTCAATAACTAAAGATTCAGGTATTTCTTTACCTGTAAGCTTGCTTATATTTTTAATGAATTTATCTGTATTTTCTATTCCAACAGGCATCGAATCTAATACTGCTGGCACATCAAATTCTTCCTCTAAAAATGTAGCAGCACGTCCACCTTCATATTTGCAAACAGCTACAGATCCAACAGAATTAGCACTGTCAGCAATATCTTCTACAGTTGTACTTCCATAAGCAAGAGCAGACTTGTCAGGCATAATAGGAGCATCAAAGCTTTCAACATCAAGTAATATATTTCCTTCTACTCCCATCTGAGATAAAATACTTTTAACCTCTGCAACATCACCTGGATTAATCCATCCTGTGAATATATTTAACTTCCCATTAGGTTCACCTTTTTTCGCAAGCTCAGTTACAAGTGACAGAACGCCAACATCATATCCACTTACTTGACTACCAGTATAGCTTGGAGTATGCATAGGAATTAACTTAACTTTACAATCTGGATGTTTCTTCTTCCAGCTCATATTTATTTTTCTTATAGTACCTTCAACATCATCACCTATAGTTTCTGTTGAACAAGTAGTAATTATAGGTATAACTTTCAAATCAGGATATCTATTTATAAGAGTTTCTACACCATCTTCAATTCTCTGTGTTCCACCAAAAACAGCAGCATCTTCATGTATTGAAGAAGAAGCAATATCAAAATTTTCTTTGTAATGCTGAGCAAACATAAGTCTTACGAAAGTACAGCATCCTTGTCCACCATGTACCAATGCTATACAATCTTTAATTCCTATACTTGCATATTGAGCCCCACAAGGCTGACAGTTAAAAATAGGATTTATTACACCTGTACGTTCTTTTTTTATAATTGAAACAGACATTTTATCACCTCTCGAATATTTTAGAAAACGCTAGTCTTTTAGAATATATAAGTTGCATAAATAAGATTATTTAAAATAAGTCGTCTGCAACTTATATATTGGGTTTTTGTTTAATAGAATGGGACTCTCAATTCCTCATTTCTACATTTTGTTATAACAACATCAACAAGCTTGTCTTTAACACCACTTAATAATTCACTTGTTTCTTTTTCATCTATTTCCTTTATGAAAGAAAATCTTTCTAATAATTGATCCGAAAGAATTTTTGCATCTGCATAAGAGCATTTTTCTTTAGGTTCTAATTCTTTAGTAGAAATATTCTCTCCGCTTAATAATTTAGGTAGAAAACTGAAAACTCCATTTATATTTTCTTTTCTGTCCTTTTCTCTTGAATGAAATTGCCACAAACATCTTTCTTGAATAAATTCAAGTATTTCATCAATTTTCTTTTCCATATAACTATACCTCCTGCCTGATATCTTTTTTAGATAATCCCCAAAGAGGAGAATTTATAGCATTATACATATCTCTAGCCATATTTACAGATCCTTCAAATCCCATGTAAGGTCCATTATGATATCCATGTCCATTAACATATGGTATCTGTAACTTTTTAACCATCTCGCCTACTCTAGGCCCTGTAAGTACTACATCTGGTTTAATCATTTCCAAAACTTCAAAGAATTCAAGTTCATTTCCATCATCAATGTATATAGTTCCTTTTCTTCCACGAGAAATAACTTTTTCGAAATCTTCTTGATGACCAAACTTAGAAGACATAGCTACTACTTCCATACCCAAATCATCTTCTAAAGCCTTAGTCCAGTGCCACAATCTAGGACCACCTGTCCATATACATACCTTTTTACCAGCTAGTCTCTCTTTATACCACTTTCTCTTTTCTCCCCATTTTGCATCTTCTTCAGCAATTACCTGTTCAGCCTTATCTTCTATACCAAAATATGCTCCTAATTTTCTTAGACCTTCTTTTGCATAGTCATAACCCCAAGTATCAACATCCATTCTTGGTATACCATACTTCTTTTTTAATTCATTAGCTATATACCCTGCTGATCTAGCACAGTTTGTAAGATTTAATTTAGCTCTGTGCATACCTCTTAAGGCATCATAAGTTCCATTTCCAGTAAAGTGACCTATTACCTGTATACCCATTCTATTTAAGTAATCATTTACTACAAAAGTATCACCCTGAATATTATAGTCACCAATGACATTAACAGTATATTCACTTTTTATTTCTGGTTCGTAAGTTCCTATTTTTTCTTTCATCCAGTCTATATTGAATACATGATGTCCCATGGATTGACTCACTCCTGCAAAACCTGGGCACTGTATACAGAATATATCCACATCTCCCAATTCTTCTTCAACTTCTCTAGCAGTAGTTTTTACATCATCACCAATTAACGCTGTAGCACAAGTTACATATACCATCATTCTCTTAACGTCTGGGAAAGCTTTAAAAGCTTCCATTATGCTGTCCCTTAATCTTTTCTGACCACCAAATACAACATTTCCTTCCTTCATGTCTGATGACCAAACATATTTCAACTGAAAATTGTTATTATCACTAGGATATCTTTTTGTATGCCAAGTGTTATAAGTACAACCTATAGGTCCGTGAACTAATTGAATAGTATCTTTAAGTGCACCACCAATTACAAGTTTAGCACCGCAATAACTACATCCTCTCTCTGATAAAGTTCCTGGAATAGTATTTACATTTGAAGCAGGTAAATATTGAGTTAAATCTTCTCCTTCTTCTTTTATATAAACGTGCCTTTCTCTTTCAGGTATCGTTTCATCACATTTAAATAATTTTAATGGCATTTTTATACCTCCATTTTTAATTCTCTTTATTCAATAAAATATTTAATCTAAATTTATTTATATATATTCATTTAATATATTTTGGTTTAAATTACATAAAACTTATAATGATATATTTCTCAAATTTGCAACCTAGAAAAACTAATTTAAATTTATTAATCTACTAATCCATATTGCATTAATATTTCTTCTAATTTTTCCTGAGACATTGGCTTTGGTACAACGAACATGTCATTTCCATCAATTTTGCTTGCTAATTGTCTGTATTCCTCAGCTTGTTCTGCTTTAGGGTCAAATTGTATAACAGTTTGTTTATTTATTTCAGCCTTTGTTACCATTGGACTTCTTGGTACAAAGTGTATTAATTGACTTCCTAGTTCTTTTGCAAATGCATCTAGTAATTCATATTCATTTTCAACTTTTCTACTATTGCAGATGATACCACCTAATCTAACTCCACCACTCTTAGCATATTTTTGTATACCTTTTGAGATATTGTTAGCTGCATATAATGCCATCATTTCTCCACTTGCTACTATATATATTTCTTGAGCTTTTCCTTCTCTGATCGGCATTGCGAAACCTCCACAAACAACGTCTCCTAGTACATCATAGAATACATAGTCTAAATCGTCTGTATAAGCTCCAAGTTGTTCTAACATGTTTATTGAAGTTATTATTCCTCTTCCCGCACATCCAACTCCTGGTTCTGGACCACCGGATTCAACGCATCTGATTTTTCCAAATCCATCTTTTAATATAGAATCTAATTCTACATCTTCTCCTTCTTCTCTTAATGTATCAAGAACTGATTTCTGTGCTAGTCCACCTAATAATAATCTTGTTGAATCTGCTTTAGGATCACAACCTACTACCATTACTTGTTTTCCCATTGTTGCAAGACCTGAAGTTAAGTTTTGAGTTGTTGTTGATTTACCAATTCCACCTTTTCCATAAATAGCTACTTGTCTCATTTAATCATTCCTCCTAAATTTTTGTACATCTAAACATCATTCGGAATTACAAATTCCATATTGATTGTTTTTGTACTGTTTTGTTTGATTATATTTTATTCCTTATAGAATGTCAACAATTTATGAGAATTTTTTATTAATTTATAAAAAAATTCTCTAATTTACTGATAATATATCAAATAATAACGATTACATGGAAATTGTATTTTCCTATGCTACTATACTACTTATAAAATAACTTATATAACTGTATACCTTGGGATAAAATTAATATTATTTTTTTATATTTTCCAATTGATTATATTTTGTACACATTGTATAATCATATTAAATTA
>NZ_BAEV01000113.1 GCF_000246895.1 Clostridium arbusti SL206
TATCCAAATAATATTGATAAATAAGTAGAAAATATAATAAAAAAATTAAATTTTCATAAAAACTACTTGATTTTTATGTGAATACAAAATATAATTGTATAAAATAAAGCGAAACATAACCAAACAAATTAAAATATTCCAAATAACTAATATATGTATTAAAATAAATCATTTCTATTAAAATATGAAGTAATTAGAATATAAAATATTTTAAAAAGATATATAAATTAACAATAAATAGTATTACAAAATAAAACGTAGTCAACATTAGATTACATGTTCTTACAATTACAAGTATTTTATTTAATTCAAATGATTGCATAGATGTATTAAATGTTGAAAGGATGGTATACATGATTACAAAAGATATGACTATAGGAAAAATTCTTAAACATTATCCTGAAAAAACTGAAATTTTAATGGAGTTTGGACTATATTGTAATGATTGTCTTTCTGCGAAGTTTGAAAGCGTAGAGAAGGCATCAGAGGTTCACGGATTTGATCTTGATGAATTGCTTTATCAACTAAATTTATCTGATTAGGAGTGATGTGGAATGTTAAAAAAATATGAGGTTATTTTAACTATGGTATTTATGGGTATTTTTGCAGGTATATATTTATATGTACATGGATCAATTTCTAGAGATGCTAGTATAACTATTTTTGGAATAGGGATATTGAGCCTATCCTCTTTTATAACTAGTGATAATGATTTAGAAAAGTCTTTATGTGTTTTGCAAGATATTGAAATGCAATAGATACTTTTTCAATGGGGATTTATTTGATTAATAATAAAACTTGCCCTTGCGGGGGTGAAGTGTTTTTTGTTTTTATAGCTTTTACTTTAGGTCAGTTGATGTTAGTAGATTTTCATAGGTTAAGTCTATTTAGCTAAATGTAAGAGCATGAAATAGTAGCTTTATATAACAATAGAACAAAAGTATGGGTGGCACCACGGTCACTTCGTCCCATTTTAGGATGAAATGGCCTTTTTTGCTTGTTTATTATTAAATAAAATTACTTATCTAGAAAGTGATTCTTATGTTAAACACATAAGATATAGACGATTAATATTATAAAATATAGGTCTAATTTAAAAAAATTAAAAGACTAAAAAATAACGAATAGTAATTCCATGGAGGTAAAAGAGAATGGATAAGAAATTAGAGTTAAAGGACTTTGTTCTCATCGGAAGGACTTTTGAAGAGTATTACAAAATGTTTGATTTGAAAAGTATAGATAAAAATGAAAAGATATTAGATGTAGCCTCAGGAGTAAGTTCTTTTTGTTCAGAAGCAAATGCAAAAGGATATAATGTTACTGCTGCAGATAGAGTTTATACATTTAGTCCTGAGGAAATAGAAAAAAAGTGTGCTAAAGATTTAAATGAAACTATGGATAAGATTCCAGCAATAAAGGAATTATACAAATGGGATTTTTTCAAAAATGTTGATCAATTAAAAAAACATCGTGAAAAAGCATATAAAGGATTTATAAAAGACTTTCAATTGCACAGAGGGGGAAGGTATATAAGTTCAGAATTTCCTAATAATGAGTTTAAAGAAAATCATTTTGAGGTATCACTTATATCGCACTTTTTGTTTTTGTATGATGAACATTTGAGTTATGAATTACACAAACAAATCATTAATGAAATTATAAGAATAACAAGTAAGGAAATAAGAATATTTCCAATTTTTAATTTAAAGGGTAAAAGGTCTCCGTTTGTTGAAAAATTCATGGAGGATAAAGCTTTTAATAATTATCAAATTAATATAGTAAAGGTGAATTATGAATTTATAAAGGGTGGAAATGAAATGTTAGTAGTTAAGGTTAGATGATTTTGAGTTTCTATTACTCTATTTGTTATGAAAAATCAGCTGAATATTTTAGAAAATTGTTGTAAGATATATAGTAAGTATATATTGAATATATGGTGACGTGTTGCTGTACCTCTAAATTTTCAATAATAAAAGAGTGTTACAGCAGTTAGCCATAATATAAAGACTATGAAAGTACATATTAAGGATGTGATATTTAATGAGTAAACTATTTTTTATTTCAGATATACATGGTTCACTATATTATCTAAAAAAGATTTTAGAAATATACGAAAGTGAAAAAGCTGACTATATAATTATTCTAGGGGATGAACTATACCATGGTCCAAGAAATCCGCTGCCAAAGGAGTACAATCCTAAAGAGGTGGCTCAGCTTTTGAATACATATAAAGATAAGATTATAGCAGTACGTGGAAATTGTGATAGTGAAGTAGATGAAATGGTACTGGATTATCCTATGATGGCTACATATTCTATTGTGCTATATAATGGAAGAAGATTATTTTTAACTCATGGCCATGTATATGATAAGAACAAATTACCTAATTTAAGTAGTGGAGATGCTATAATCTATGGTCATACCCATGTGCCTTTAGCAGAAAAGCAAAATGATATTTTTGTAATTAATCTAGGATCAATCAGTATGCCAAAAGAAGATAATCCTAATTCTTATGGGATTCTGGAAAATGATATTTTTTTAATTAAGGATTTAGAAGAAAACATTATAAAAAAAATAAGTTTTAATTAATAAGGCATATGAAAATAGACTAGCATACTGACTAGTTATTTATTTGAATGTGCCTAAGTGCCTAAGATTATATGACGATTAAATACTGTGAAATTTCAGAATTTAAAAACTAGAATTAACAGTTGAAGATATCTATATAAAGATTTCTAATATTCAGAAGTTATAAAAACTCTATTTATAGGAAAAACGCTAAAAATAATGTATTATAATAATGAATACTAATTTTAAAGATAATAAAGTGGAGTAATATCCACACAAGAAAATAATGAGGTGAACTAATTAATGAGTAATATTTCAACAGATAGAAAAACAGTACATACAAAATTAAGAGGAAGAGAATTACTAAATAACCCCATTTTAAATAAGGGAACAGCTTTTTCAAAAGAAGAGAGAGAAGAATTAGGTTTAATAGGTCTATTGCCATCTCAAATTGAAGATATAGGAAAACAAGAAGTTAGATGTTATAAACAGTTTCTATCTAAACCAGATAATTTTTCAAAGCATTTATATTTAATGGATTTATATGATATAAATAGAACACTTTTTTATAAGGTAGTAACTTCACATATAAAGGAAATGCTACCTATAATATATACCCCTACTATAGGTACAGGAGTAAAAAAATATAGCGAAGAATTTAAAGCTCCACTAGATAGTCTATATCTATCTATAGATGATAAAGAAAATATGGATAAAGCTTTTGATAATCTTAATCTTAAAGAAGATGACATAGAGGTAATGGTTATTACGGATTCACAGGGGATTCTTGGTATTGGTGATTGGGGAGTTAATGGAGTAGATATATCTGTAGGAAAGCTGGCAGTTTATACTGCAGCTGCAGGCGTGGATCCATCTAAAGTATTGCCTGTAGTTTTAGATGTTGGAACTGACAATAGGGAACTTCTAGACAGTGAATTATATCTTGGAAATCGCCATGAGAGAATACAAGACAAGGAATACTATGATTTTATAGATAAATTTGTAAAGAGTGCCTTAAAAAAGTTTCCTAAAGTTTTAGTGCACTGGGAGGATTTTGGAAGAGAAAATGCTCATAAGGTATTAGAAAAATATAAGGATAAAATTCTTACATTTAATGATGATATTCAAGGTACAGGAGCAATGATAGTTTCAGCAGTTATGTCCATGAGTAAAGCTTCAAATACTCCACTAAAGGAGCAGAAAATAGTTATCTTTGGTGCTGGAACTGCAGGAATAGGAATTGCAAACCAGATTTCTTCTGCTATGGAGAGAGAAGGATTGTCAAAGGAAGAGGCTAAAAATAGATTCTGGTGCATTGATAGATATGGTCTTCTTATTGAAGATATGGAAACTTTAACAGATTTTCAAAAACCATATGCTAGAAAACGTAGTGAATTTGCTGATTTCAAAGATAAGAATGTTGAATTGCTTGATGTAGTTAAAATAGTAAAACCTACTATGCTTATAGGGTGTTCAGGAGTTACAGGTGCTTTCAAAGAGGAAGTAATAAGAGAAATGGCTAAGGGTGTAAAAAATCCTGCAATAATGCCTATATCAAATCCAACAAGTCTTTCCGAAGCAGTGCCAAAGGATTTGATAGAATGGACAGATGGAAAGGGACTTGTAGTTACAGGCAGTCCTTTTGAACCAGTAGAATATAAGGGAACAATATATAAAATAGGTCAGGCAAATAATGCATTATTATTCCCTGGACTTGGATTTGGTGCAATGATAGCAAAACCACGTTATGTAAGTGAAAAAATGCTGGAGGCATCATCAAAAGCTGTAGCAGAATTTGTAGACTTAAGTGAAAAGGGTGCACCTCTTTTACCAGAAGTAGAAAAGCTTCATCAGGTTTCACAGGCTGTGGCTACTAAAGTCATAGAGGCAGCTTTGGAGGAAAAGATTAATACCGTAGAAATTAAAGATGTAAGGAAAACAGTTGAAAAGGCAACCTGGCATCCAGAGTACTATAATATAATTCCATTGGATTAGTGATATTAAAAGAAAAGGGTGAAATAACCCTTTTCTTAATAGTAGTTTATGAACTAAACAAATGATTTAATATGATAATCTTCAGGAAGATGATTTGTATCATTTAATGTAACTATCAAAGGTTTTAAATCATCATTAAAAGATAATTTACATATAGAAGTATTACCAAGAGACATCTTATGATACATGGTCATATCCCAATTAAAAATTCCAATTAAAGCTGCTTTTATAATGCCGCCGTGAGCAACTACTAATACCTTTTTATTGTTGTTTTCTTTAGCAATTTTTAGAACTGCATCTTTAGCTCTAATGCTTGCAAGTCTTAAAGTATGATCACCACCACAAAGTGGAGCGTTCATTGCATCTGTTGTCCAGGTTCTAAACTTTTCTGGATAGTTAGCCTTTATTTCTTTTAGAGTTAGACCTTCCCATTCTCCAAAGTCTATTTCACGTAATTGATTAATAATCACTGGTTTTAAATTTGTATCATCACATAGTATTTGTGCAGTTTTAAATGCTCTTTTTAATGGACTACAATAGATAGAGTCAAAATTATCTTGTGTTTTTTTCTTTAGAAATGTAGCCTGTAATATTCCAGCATTTGATAATTCTATATCCTTGCTTCCCTGAAATTTACCGAGGGCATTCCATTCAGTTTCTCCATGTCTTATTAGTAGTATTGAAGTGCTCATCCATAACCTCCGTAATTAAAATGTAGTATTAGGCATATTCAAATAAATAACTAGTCAGTATACTAGTCTATTATGAATTATACTACGTTAACAGAACCTTCTGATAGCACCACTATCATCAGAACCTGTTTCCTCGTATAATTCAAAATATACGTCGCATCTTTGACTTGTTATTTATTTTCACATGCCTTAAGTTTTTTATTTGATTATAATAAGTGTAAATCATATAATGAAATTGTCAACTTTAACAATTCAATAGTTAAATTTATTGGCATGTATTTTAGAGATTAACTAAAAATATTATTAAAATACATACAATAACAAATTTTTTACTTGCAAAATTCATATAATATGCTTAAGCTATTTATATTATAGTTTTTTATATTAGGCATGTTCAAATAAATAACTAGTCAGTACTAGTCTATTATGAATTATACTACGTTAACAGAACCCTCTGATAGCACCACTATCATCAGAACCTGTTTCCTTGTATGATTCAAAATATACGTCGTATCTTTAACTTATTATTTATTTTCATATGACTTACTAACAAGTTAGGGGGCTTTATCGTATATGAGTTATCAGATTAAGGATTTACTTAAGAAGAAAATCCTAATACTTGATGGAGCTATGGGTACTTGTATCCAAGGCTTTAAATTAGAAGAAAAAGATTACAGAGGAAATCTTAAATGTGATATAAACCAGAAGGGAAATAATGATATATTAAATCTCACCAATCCTGAGGTTATTAGAGATATACATAAACAATATTTTCAGGCTGGTGCGGATATAGTTGAAACCAATACATTTAATGGAAGCCGTATATCTCAAAAAGATTATGGTATGGAAGATAAAATATATGATATAAATTTTATTGGCGCTAAAATTGCTAGAGAAGTAGCGGATGAATTTACTAAAGACAATCCAGATAAGCCGCGTTTTGTTGCGGGTTCTGTAGGACCTACTAATAGAACGGCATCCTTATCACCAGATGTAGAAAATCCAGGTTTTAGAAATGTAAGTTTTGATGAATTAGTAGAAGCCTATGGTGAGCAAATAGGGGCTTTAATAGATGGTGGAGTAGATTTTATAATTATAGAAACTATATTTGATGCATTAAATGCAAGAGCTGCCATATTTGCTGCAAAGAATAAGTTTGAGGAAAAAGGTGTAAGACTTCCTATTATGATATCTGGAACCATTGCAGATAAAAGTGGTAGAATTTTATCTGGCCAGACCCTTGAAGCTTTTGCAGAAACTATGAAAGATGAAGATGTGCTTATCATAGGGCTTAATTGTTCTTTTGGAGCTAAAGATCTTATCCCTTTTGTTAAGTATCTTTCAAAGACTCAAGATAAGTACATAAGCTTTTATCCTAATGCAGGACTTCCTAATTCACTAGGAGAATATGATGAGCATCCACAGGAAACAGCAGGATTTGTAAAAGAACTTGCCAGTGGAGGACACCTTAATATTGTAGGAGGATGTTGTGGTACTACACCAGATCATATTAAGGCTATAAGTGAGGCTGTAGCTGATATAAAGCCTAGAGAAATTCCAGAGATTGAAATGGAAACGGTATTCTGCGGCCTAGAAGCTTTAAGAATAAATAAAGATAATAATTTTGTAAATGTAGGTGAAAGAACTAATGTAGCAGGTTCTGCCAAATTTGCTAGACTTATTAGGGAAAAAAAGTATGAAGAAGCACTTACGGTTGCTAAGAATCAGGTTGAAAATGGTGCACAGATTATAGATGTTAATTTTGATGACGCACTTTTAGATGCAAAGGTAGAGATGGATTTATTTTTAAAGCTTCTTGCCAGTGAACCAGAAATATCAAAGGTTCCTATAATGATAGATTCATCAAAATTTGAAGTGTTAGAAACAGGTCTTAAGGCAATACAGGGTAAGGCCGTAGTAAACTCTATAAGTCTTAAAGTTGGTGAAGAGGAGTTTATAAGACAGGCCAGCTTAATCAAGAAATATGGTGCAGGGGCTGTAGTTATGGCCTTTGATGAAAAAGGTCAGGCAGATACCTATGAAAAGAGAATCTCCATATGTAAAAGAGCCTATGATATATTAGTAGATAAAGTAGGATTTTTACCTTGCAATATTATTTTTGATCCAAATATATTAGCCATAGCAACGGGAATAGAAGAACATGACAATTATGCAGTAGACTATATAAATACCGCAAAGTGGATAAAGGAAAATCTACCTTATGCTAAAATTAGCGGTGGGGTAAGTAATTTATCCTTCTCCTTTAGAGGAAATAATGTAATTAGAGAAGCTATGCACTCTGTATTTTTATATCATGCTATTAAAGCTGGTATGGATATGGGAATTGTAAACCCAGGAATGATTCAAATATATGATGAAATTGACAAGGGCTTATTAGAAAAAGTAGAAGCTGTAGTATTAAATAAAAAGCCAGAAGCAGCAGAGGAACTTTTAGAATTTGCTGAGAGTTATAAAGCTGAGGGTGGAAAAGAAAATGAAAATAAGCATTCATGGAGAGATAATGACTGCAGAGAACGATTAACCCATGCTTTAATAAAGGGCATAGTTGAATATATAGAACAGGACGTAGAAGAATGTAGAGTTCAGTGTGACAGAGCTTTAGAGGTAATAGAAGGACCATTAATGGATGGAATGAAGGTAGTTGGAAAATTATTTGGTGAGGGAAAGATGTTCCTTCCACAGGTAGTTAAAAGTGCCAGAGTTATGAAAAAAGCAGTAAGCTTTTTATTACCATACATTGAAAAAGAAAAGAAAGAAGGAGACAGTACTAGTGCTGGAAAAGTGGTTTTTGCCACAGTTAAAGGTGATGTACATGACATAGGTAAAAACATAGTATCCGTAGTTCTTTCCTGTAATAATTTTGAAGTTATTGATCTTGGCGTAATGGTACCTGCAGAGGTTATTTTAGAAACTGCTAAGAAGGAAAAAGCGGATATAATAGCATTAAGTGGACTTATAACTCCTTCTCTTGAGGAAATGGGAAATGTAGCAGAAGAAATGGAGAAAGAGGGCTTTAATATACCTTTAATGGTAGGTGGAGCAACTACATCTAAAACTCATACAGCATTAAAAATTGAACCAAAATATTCAAAGGGTGTAGTGCACACTACCGATGCTTCTAAGGCAGTGGAAGCAGCAAAGAAATTAGTTGATCCAGATAAAAAAGATGAGTACTTAAAAGAAATAAAAGAAGAGTATAAGAAAATAAGAGAAAACTACTCTACTATAGAAAGAAAGTTTGTATCCATAGAAGAAGCCAGAGAAAAATCACTAAAACTTAATTGGAAAAATACTTCTATTGATAAACCAAAATTCGTTGGAATTAAAAAGATAATGAACTTTCCAATTAAAGAACTTAGAAAGTATATAGATTGGACTTTCTTCTTTATTGCTTGGGATATGGGGATGGTTTATCCTAAAATCATGAGTGATCCTAAATATGGAGAGGAAGCAAAAAAGCTTTATAAGGATGCAAATACCATGTTAGATATTTTAGAAGATAAAAATATACTTACTGCCAATGCTGTTTTTGGAATATTACCTGCAAATTCAGTAGGGGATAATATTGAAATGTATTATGAAGATAAAGTTGAAACCTTTAATATGCTTAGACAGCAGGAGGTTTCTAGAGATAATGTATATAGAAGTCTTTCTGATTATGTAGCTCCTAAGGATAGTGGAATAAAGGATTATATAGGTGGATTTATTGTAACAGCTGGTATTGGGGCGGCAGAATATGCAAATGAGTTAAAGAAAAATGGCGATGAATATGAAGCAGCAATGGTTAAAATTCTAGCAGATAGATTAGCTGAAGCCTTTTCAGAATATCTACATCTGGAAGTAAGAAAGAACTACTGGCGTTATTCACCAAATGAAAATATAGAAATGTCAGATATACTTAAGGGTAAATATAGAGGAATAAGACCTGCTTTTGGATATCCATCGTTAAGAGATCATGGAGAGAAGACAAAGCTTTTTGATATTTTAGATCCAGAAGGAGAAATAGGAATAAGTTTAACTGATAGTTACATGATGAATCCTGTATCCAGTACTTGCGGGCTCTATTTTGGAAGCAAGGATGTTAAGTATTTTGACATAAATAAGATAGGCAAAGATCAAGTTGATGATTATGCAAAGCGCAATAATAAAGATTACAAAGAAATAGAGAGAGTATTAAATACAATATTGATTTATAAATAGTGCTCAAAAGCAGGCGTGCTATGTGAATTTAGGATATCTATAATTCACATAGCACGCCTATGAGCATTATTTCAAAGGAAGATAAAAATTCCTAAGACCTTTTAAACTCACTGCGTTCAGACAATAAAGGTCTCTTAACGAAATTTCCATCAAACTAAATTAAGCTTTTATATAGAAAAAAAGAAGGGGAATTCCCCTTCTTAACTATTTTACAGACTTTAAATATGTAATATCTACGCAATTTAAACCTGTTACAACTTCTAATTTTTTTAAGTTACTTTTTATTTCTGTTAAGTCCTGTTCAATTTCTAAATGACGGTTGGCATTTTTGGGTTCTAAGTCGGACACTATAGTCTTCAATTCTTTTATGTCTGATTTAACTTCATTCATGTCAGTTTGCAAATTATTTTGGTTTTCCTCAAGTCTTTGTTGACCTGATTTTAATTCGGATATATCCTCTTTAATACTGCTGATTTCAGTAACTAATGTCTGTAACAACTGCTCATATTTATCCAATTTATGAATCACCTCCGCTATTCTATTATATATTACTAACTCCTATTTTCAAACTATTATTTTTAATATTTTATTGGAAATTTATAGAAGACAATCTAATTAAAGAAATACTGTAAGTAACCAAGAATTTGTCCTTATCATATATTAACTTATGGAGGAGTAATATGAAGGACGGAGGACGGTTATGGGATTATGGTTAATAGTAATTTTACTTATAGCAGTGGTTAGTAATACGGATAGTTTAGGTGTTGGTATTTCTTATGGAACAAGAAATATACTTATACCCTTTGTATCAAATATACTTATAGCGTTGATTGGAGGTCTTGGAACACTGATATCAATGTATATAGGAAAGGGAATATCAAATGTTCTGAATCCTAAAATTGCTGGATATATAGGTTCAGCGATTATAATAATAGTTGGAATTTGGATTTGTGTAGGGGAAATAAAAAGGACAACGAATAAGTCGTCAGGAAGTGAAAACAAAGGATCATCTGGAAGAGGTCTTAGTAGTTATTCATTTTTAGGTAGAATTCCAAGAGTACTAGAAAATCCATTTTTAGCTGACTGGGATTTCTCAGGTTATATTAGTATTAAGGAAAGTTTGGTTTTAGGATTTGCTTTAGCAGTAAACAATATGGCAAATGGCATTGGGGCTGGAATGGCAGGAATAAATCCAATAATAACTTCTATATTTGCATTCCTTGTAAGTTTATTTGCAATATGGATAGGTATTAAGCTTGGGCATGAATATGTACATCGTTGGCTTGGAAAGCTGGCAACACCTATAGCTGGTCTCATACTTATAGTTATTGGGATATATGAGATATTCTTTTAGGATGATTTATACTTAAGAATATAAATATAATAAATCTGGACTTAATTGAAGCTTTTTATTTAAACTAAGTTCAGATTTATTATATGTTATGTGTTCTTTATTAAATAAATATATGGACAGATTAACAGAAAATGAATTTTAAATATTATAAAAAATATGTTAACATATAAAACATATTGATAAAATTCTAAAAGAATATTATTTATTAGTATATAACATACTTATATCAGTAGGGAAGTGTTATTAATGAAAAATATTTTATTGGCAGAAGATGATATGAAACAATGTGAAAATTTAAGGAAAATGTTACACATGATAGATAATAAATTTAATATATATGAAGCTGAAGATAAAAATAAATCATTAGAAATTTCAAAAGATGTACATATAGACTTATTTTTTATAGACATTTCTTTAAAAAATTCTTCAGGATTAGATCTTGCTCTTGAACTTAGAAAAATGCCTAAATATGAGTTTACATGGGTAGTCTTTTTAACTACTCATGTAGAGTATTTAACCAAAGCTTTCAAACAGGTACATTGTTATGATTATATTGTTAAGCCATATAATAAAGATCAAATTATAAATATGGTTAAAAAATTTAGTTTGCATTCTCAAAATAGTAATAATTCTGTTAAAGAAGATGAAAGAAAATTTATATTTCTTGACTTAAAAAGTGGAGTTAATATGAAATTTTATATTGATGAAATAATTTTTATTGAAAGTATTATGAGGACATGCATAGTGCACACTATAAGAGATAGCTATACCTTAAGGAAAATATCTTTAAAGAAGATTTTGCAACTTATAAACTGTAATTATATAATGCAAAGTCATAAATCTTTTTTAGTAAATATTAAATATATAAGCAGCATTAATAAAGTAGATTCTAGGTCAAGTGAGATTTGTTTTGAAGATTGTGATAAGATAGCCCTTTTAGGGTACAGATTTAGAAATGATGTTTTGGAAAAATTAGAAAAAGGATGAATTTATTCAAACTAAGGAGGAGAAGAATGATTGAATTTATCAAAAGCTTTAGTAACATACTTATTGAAGTACTTATTATCATGTTTTTATGGTCTAAGTTTTTCTTTAGAGAAAAAAGTAGTTTAGTAAAAAATTTAATTATAATTTTTATAAATTCAATAATAATAACATGTATTGACTTGATGGACATTAATACTGCTGTAGGATTTTTGATTACAATACTTTCAGTTAAATTTATATATGGCAAGAAGTTAATTAATACAATTTTTGAATTTGCAATGTTAGTTACTATTATTATGATTATACAACTAATGTGTATATTTTTTGTACAAAATTATATATATAAGTCTCAATATAACAATTTTTATAGTGATTTTATTACTAATATATC
>NZ_BAEV01000112.1 GCF_000246895.1 Clostridium arbusti SL206
TATAAAGAAATATATCTTATAATAGTTTGTCCAATTCCCAAATCCAAAAATACTTACATATCCTATTACAGAATTAACTAAGCTTATAATTCCATATTGATCTTTACCTAAAAATTTAACCTGGTATTTAGTTAAAACAAATGTAGATATTATAATTAAAAAAACTGAGATATATGAGATAATAACATCTTGTTTTAAATTATTTTTTTTCATACTACCACCTTAAATTTATGTATTATTTTTATTACTGTACCTTTTAATTTACTTTCTATGCTTATACTTTTTTTATAATATTTATGTATATTCTTAACAATATCTATGTTGTTAATATTATGAAAGAACTTATCTCTGCACTTATTTTTCTTAGCAGCTTTTCTTAAAGAAGGATTTCCATCAATGATATCATTCAATGAAACTGGTTGCATAAAAATATTATCTTTTAAAATATCTATTATTTTTCTTCCTTTAGTGGTATTGATTATAACTGCTGCCATTCCTTTATCATCGTCAATTTCAGGATATTTATTTTCTATTCCCCAAAAATCACCTATTGTAATATCACTCATAACATTATCTGTTTTACATTTACAGTTATAGCATGAATTTCTTAAATACAAATCACTTAAGAAACCCTTCATATATATATCTTCATTAAATTTTGTAAGTGTAGAATTGTTATCTTCATATTGTATTTTTATATTATATTTTTTCCAGCCAAAGGTTTTATCTCTAAAATTATATTTGACTATTTTACTATCTTTATTATCTTCCATGTACTTCAAATATTTGTTAAACACCAATGGAGATGGAACACCATGACAAATCACATCACAAGTATACAAATTATCATAATTATGATTTAAAAAATTATATAAGGCATTTACTTGACAAGGAGTACCTGTGAATAATACAAATTTTCCGTCTTGAAGTTTTTTTAAAACTTTAGTAAATATATAATCAATTCTACTTTGAGCATATTTAGATCCTCTCATTGCCTCAATTCCGTCTATACTTTCTGTTTCAGTATGTATAATCTCCATATTATCACTAACCACTACCCCAAAAACAGCACCCTTACGTTGAATTACATAATTCGCAATAGCTGTAAACAATCCACCTGAAGAACTCTCTTTTCTTATAGAATCGTCAAGGTTATAAACTGCGAAAGCCTTTCTATCTCTAAACTTTTTTTCACTTACTTTTTTATTGAGAACTAGGCATACCTCATCACATTTTCTACAACCTATACACAAATCCTTATCTATATTAGGATATAAAAAACCATCATAGGATTTTTTCATTACAATAGCCTGTTTAGGACATATATTTTTACAAGCTTCACAGCCATAACATAACTCATTTACATCAAAATCTAACATTTGTATACTCCATTCATTATAATTAGTTTAACTTATTAGTTATATCATCCATTTGTAAACTAATCATTTGTTTTACTTCTGGAAGCTTATCTTTTATATTGACTACTAATTGATTATAGTTGTCTATTATATGATTAATTTTATTATTAACCTGATCTACAATTTCATTATTTTGCCATACAGCATCATTGTCTGCTTCAATAATCAAATCATTCATACCAAGACCGCTGCCTAGTACACCTTTATATTTTACACTATAGGATAGTGCTAAGGATGGTCTACCCATTTGATAAGTTGACACCGCTGCATGCATTCTACCTGTTATGGAAAACAATGAATTACCTAGTATAATTCTTGCTTCACTAGACAATAATTCATCATATATTGGAATAATTTTATCCTTATACTTATCATCAATTCTTTTCATTATTTCCCCAATTATAATTCTATCATCTACTTCCTTAGGTATTAGTACATGAGGAAGTAATACTACTTTATCCAATTTCAACTTTTTATTTTCTAAAACTGACTTAACTATATTAACTTGATTATCAATATAATTATCTTCATTTTTAGTATATAATTTAGTAAGTCCAGAAGGAACAATCACTATATAGGATTTATCTTTTATATCATACTTATTTAAAATACTACTTGTAATTTCACTATTATTTTGCAAAGGAAGCTCTAAAAATGCTAAATCTCTAGATTCAAATATATCCTTTACTCCTATACTCCTTACATAATTTAAACAATCAAAATCTCTAGTGTACAAGTTTACTCTGTTTAACACTATTTTTGCTAATTCCTTTGTATATATGCTAAATGGTCCAACAGTTTGTCCTACTAAGAATACGGGTACTTTTTTACTTATAAAATATAATTTCAGTAATTCTTTAATTAATCCTCTTTTACCATAGTATTCAGATATATCATCTCCTCCAACTATAATAATGGCCTTTTTATCACTATATTCTTTATCTATTTTTTTTACAAAGTTTATTAATCTAAAAATTTTATTTTTTCTTTTATCTATACTTTTCTTCTTAACATAAATGTTATTACACAAAGTCTCGCTCTTTAATCTTTCTAAATCTTTATTCGTAGAACAATCCACATAAAATTCAATATTCTGATTTTCATACCTATTTGATAAACTTTTAATTAAATTTATTGCCATCATTAAACTTCCATAATTATAAGTATTAGGTATATGTGCTATTTCTATTTTCATTGTGTAATTCTCTCCCTTTGCAATTATCTATTACTTAACTACAGAAACTTTTCTATATTGTGTCATAAAGCTCTTATAATCTCGCCCCATTTATATTACCGTCTTCTTAATCTCTTTTATATCCTTTATATCCTCTTTCTTACCTATTAGAATAACATCATCACTTTCAACTACGAATATATCATCTAATCCTGAAATAATAACTGGCTTATTCTTTCCCACAATAATATTGTTTTTACTGTTTATGTTTATTATATTTCCTACACAAACATTGTTGTTTTCATCTTTAGTCCTATATCTCTCCACAGAGTACCAAGTTCCCACATCGTCCCAACCGAATTCACTTGGTATTACATATATATTTTCAGCTTTTTCCATTATGGCATAATCTATTGAAACACTGTCTACTAGATTATAGCTACTTTTAAGTTTATTCATATATTCTTCATCTGAAGTACAAGCTATTTCCTTAAGCACATCATAGGTATTTTTAATATATTTTTCTGTAAGTCTTAATATTTTCTTTGCCTTCCAAACAAACATTCCACCGTTCCATAAAAAGTTTCCATTTTTAAGATACTGCTCTGCTTTTTCAAGATCTGGCTTTTCAACAAACATGTCCACATTTCTTATCTTTAATCCATTAACTATTGAAGATGTCTTATCACATTTAATATATCCATAACCAGTCTCCGGCCTGTCTGGTTTCATTCCTAAAGTTACAATGGAATCTTCATTTTTTTCTATAAAGGAATCCGCTGCTGCTATAACATTTCTAAACTCTTCTTCATTTCTTATAAGATGATCGGATGGAAGTACTACAATAGTAGCATCTTCATACTGTTTTTCTATTTGAAAAGCAGACAATGTTATACAAGGTGCCGTGTTCTTACCTATTGGTTCAACTATTATGTTCTTTTCAGGAAGCCCAGGAAGCTGTTCTCTCACCAAACTTATATATCTTTCTCCTGTAACCACAAATATTCTCTCAACCGGTATTAGATCTTTTAATCTGTTTACAGTCATCTGTATCATAGTTTCCTCACCAAGTAGTTTTAGAAACTGCTTAGGTTTTTCATCTGTGGAAAGAGGCCAAAATCTTTCACCCTTACCCCCTGCCATTATAAGTGCACATAACATTTATTTTACCTCCCCAAATATATTTTTATTTTATTACCAGAATGTAATATTCAACAAAGTTACTGAAATACCAGCTTAAGTTTCTTAAAAAACCCCTGAATTCTACCAAATAAAACATATAAATAATATCTAGACTTTTTGAACTTAAAAGTAAAAAAATAAATTATTATTGCTGCCATTGCCTTTAAATTTATATAAATAATAAGCTTAAATACATGAATATTTTTGTTTATACATATATGCTTATAGGCTAATGCCCCTGCTCCTCTTGCATAGCTTAGTCCTCTTAAGCATTCATTTACACCATATTTATTTATTTTTTCAGGATGATAAAAAAGTAAATCTGGATAGTACATTATTTTCTTACTCTTACTTAAAGCTCTAATAACAAGGTCTGCTCCTTCTTCTGCTCCAAAATAAGTACCTACACCAAGTTCTTCATCATATCCACCTAATTCTTCAAATACATTTTTTTTAATGAACATAGTAAATTCAACAGTTGACCTGTATATATTAGAATATCTAACACTTACTGATGATTTATAAAAATTAACAATAGATGCCTGCATACTGTTTCTATCCAATGATCTTCCAAAAATCAATTCATTGTTTGTATCTTCATTGAAAATATTATTAACTTTAGATAATAGATCTTTAGACAACTCACAGTCATCATCGGGAAAATTTATTATATCTCCAGTGGCATATCTAACTCCATAATTTCTTGCTTTTGCAGCGCCCTTAAAATTTACTTTAATATGGTTTATAGGAAAATACTCTTTAAAGTAATTCACTATATTACTAATATCAATATCAGTATTCTGATCAACAATAATGACTTCCAGCTTTGCATAATCACATTCTTTAACTGATTCAAGTAATTTTTTTAATTCTATTGTCCTGTTTATAGTTGGTACAACCAATGATATTTTATTTAACATATCATTCTCCTTTACAACTAAATTAAAAACTTAATGGGCATTCTTATCTCCAAATAATACAAGGAATGTTTTAAATATAAGTTTTATATCTCTCCATATATTTCTCTCTTCTATATACTTTATATCCAAGCGTATCCAATCTTCAAAATCTATTTCATTTCTCCCCATAACCTGCCAGTAACAGGTGAGACCCGGTTTTACAAGGAGCTTTAATCGATGGTAATCACTGAATTTTGCTACTTCTGATGGTAAATTTGGTCTTGGCCCTACAAAAGACATATCGCCCTTTAATATATTGAACAACTGTGGTAGCTCATCAATGCTTGTCCTTCTTGTAAATTTACCAATTCTAGTTATTCTAGGATCATTCTTCATCTTAAACATGGGACCTGACATCTCATTTTTATCCTTTAACTTTATTAATAGCTTTTCTGCATCTACCACCATAGATCTAAACTTATACATCTTAAATAATTTATCATTTTTACCTACTCTGCTTTGAGAAAATATTACAGGACCCTTTGAATCAATCTTAATTGCTATAGTAATTATTATGAAAACAGGACTTAAAAGAATTATTCCAATTAAAGCTCCACAGATATCAATGACTCTCTTTAAAAAATGATAGGTAATACTTTTTGAATACTTGTCTTCATAGTAATTAAAATTCACTTCCTCATTTAACTTTACATTTTGCAATGAACTCTCTCCTCCCTGTATATGTTTTATATAGTTTTATTAATATTTACTGAAGCATTTGTTATACTTTTCCTCTTATTCTTAAATGCAGCACAGGCATTATTTCTATACTTTTCAATATTTCTTCTTATATCCTCTTTCATTACAATTCTCTTTTTATGTATATCCTTTTTAACTACACTGGTTGAATCAAACTCATTATTCTCAGATTTAATATTTGACAAATCGTTAACTGTTATTGTTAATTTTAATTCTATATCAAAACTTTTTTTATTTTTCTCTGTAAAATCCATTACTTTACTCAATCCCCCCAATGTAAAATATTTATAAATTAATTAACAATGTTACTTTTCTATGAATATATAATTCTATAATACAAATCTCTGCTGAACAAATTCTGAACATTTTAGGTATAATATACCTAGTTTTATATATTCTTTAAATAAAATAGAAAAGATTGCTTAAAGATACATATGAGTGTATCTTTAAGCAATCTTTGTGAAATTAAATTATATTTTTAATCTTAATATCCTCTTTATAGAGATTATATAATAGTTCAGATTGTGATTTTATTGAATGATTTTGTTTTAAATATTTCAATGCATTTTCAGCTGCATATATGTATTTCTTACTATTACTCAATATTTTTAAACATAATTTAGTAAATTCATCTGCATCCTTCCCAATAAATAAATGCTCTTTATCTTTAAGATATGTACCTTCTATTGCCTTTTCCGTTGCAACTAGTATTTTTCCCTTACTTAAAGCGTGTAAAACTTTTATTTTAACACCCGCTCCATGAAATATAGGTGCAATTACTATAGCAGCTTTACTAATAGTTTTATCTATATTTTCCACATACCCCAATACATTTATATTATTACAAGCTTTACTTAAATATTGTCTATCATAAGATGATATTTTCCCAACTATATTCAATATTACATTGGGATTTTTATATAAAACCTTTGGAAATACCTTTTTACAAAACCATTTTATTCCCTCAAAGTTATGAGAAATTGTCATATCTCCATAAAATAATATTGTATTGTCCTCAATTGCATTATAATCCACATATTTGTTACACTCTATTACAGGAGGAACCCATATAAATTTTTCTTTATACTTTGGAAATAGTTTAATATATTCATTTTGCTCATCTTTAGATATAAATAAAAATTTACTAAATTTATTTATGTAGTTATTTTCAATGTTTTTGTATTTCATTCCCTCTATGCCTTCTAGTATTGAGGTTAGTTTTGGAAAAGAGGATTTAAAGGTATCTTTTCTATAACTGCTCTCTATATTATGTATTCTTATATAATTTATTTTTGAAATAATATTATTTTTATCCAAATACTTTATCATATTTGCATTTTCAAATATAGTGAGATCATACACCTTTTCCTTCATAATTCTGGTAAGCTTGTTACTATATCTGTTATTGACACTTAGGGGATATTTATTAAACACATATTTAAATTTGTTTGCCACTCTATCTGCATACACATTTACATTTTTAAATTCACAAGTTGTTTCTTTTTCATCTTTCTTTAAAATAGTGTACAAATCTATTTTGGTCTGCTGATCACTTAATGCCAATAACCTATTATATATATCTATTTTTCCACCATCAGATTTATCAACAAAGGGATTAGTAAAAGCTACAATAGCAAATTTCATGTGTTTCAGCTCCTCACAAGTGGGTTTATTCTTGTTAAAGTTAGTATCATTTCTCTAGGAAAATAGCTTTTTATTGACTTATTGATATCTTTTTATCTTTAATACTTTTGAAGTGATAATTGTCATACTCTTTCAAATCCTTTTTGTTAGCTTTCAGTTTATTTGCCACAATCCCTATAACATTAGCTTTAACATGACTTAAAAGTTCAATTGACCTATTAATTTTAGTTATCTCAGATTGTCCTGAAGCAACTACTAAAAGTACACTATTAACGAATTTAGATAGTATTTGAGCCTCACTTGAAGATACAACAGGTGGCGTATCTAAAATAATATAATCAAATAGTTTTTTAGCTTCCTGTAAAAATCTATTCATTTCAATAGATGAAAGATTTTTAGAAGGATTTTTACACATTTCTCCAGATGTTAAAATATAAAGATTGTTATTATATTTTTGAACTACTTCTTCAAATTTACACTTTTCAATTAACAGATTTGAGAGACCTTTTTGGTTTGATAAATTGAACTTCTTGTGTATTGAAGACATTCTTAAATCACAATCCAAAAGTAATACCTTATTCCCTGCCTCTGCAATAGCCAGTGCTAAATTTGATGCTATTATGGACTTTCCTTCACTAGAGGATGAACTGGTTATTAATATAGTTTTCATATTTGTATCAAAACCTAGAGACTGTATATTTGTACTGAGTATCCTATAAGATTGAGATACAAATGACTCAGGGCTATTTTTAAAAATTAATAATTCTCTCTGCTTCCCTTTAATTTTTTCTTCCATCTGTATATCTCCAAGTATAGGTAAAGAAAAATTTCTTTTAACATCTTCTATACTTTTAATTTTGTCATCAAAATAATCTAATAGAAAAATTATTATTATGGAAAATATAATACCTATTAAAAATCCAACTGTAATATTAAACCTTTTGTTGGGTTTTATAGGAGATTCAGGTAGTTTCCCATCGCTTACAATTCTAATGTCTCCAGCAGGATAAACACTATTTGAAACTTCAATAAATGAATTCGTTACAGCTTTTAGTAAATTTAACGCTTCCTTAGGACTTTCTCCCTGTGCGCTAACTGTGAGCATCTGAGTATCTTCAATAGGTGCAACACTAACTCTTTTAGCTATCACATCAGGAGGTACAGAATTATTTAATTTCTCAGAAGCTTCAGCATATATCCTATCGGAACTACCAATATTTGCATAAGTTTTAACAAGGTTTTGATACATCATTACATCGTCATATTGTACATTTTCATTTGATGGGCTATCTCCCTTTTTATCCACAATGACGCTGGCTTGTGACTGGTATACTGGAGATGTCATAAAAAAGCTAATATACCCTGCAGTTAAAACACTTATCAAAGTTATTACAATAATTATAATTTTTCTTTTGGCAATGATATAAATGAACTCATTAAATCCAATTAATCTGACTACTTCATTTTTATTCATAATTATTACCTCAATTCTTTATATTAAAAATTAAGTATGATTTAATAATACAAATTCATAATGGACATTTTCTGAACATCATTACCAAAAAATACTCAAGGTTACATCTATGTAAAATGTAACCTTGAGTATTTTTAATTTAAAATATATTTAACACTTTCATCTAAATGAAGCTTATATTTTCCACTCTGTGCCTTATGTTCATAAGTTTTCCCTATAAGATCTGTGACCTCAGCAGCATCATTTCTTATATTTAAATTTATATCATGATCTTTAGTACTTGTCCAAGCAGCATAAATTATTTTATTGTCCTTTTTAAACATAAGTACATAGTCATCTTTTGATGGTGTATCTACTCTTTTTATATAGTCATATCCCTTGAGAGTTTTATTCATGGTTTTTATTGCATAATAAGTTGGTTTAGGAGTTAAATTACTATACATAGTTCCATAATTATGCTCTCCATTGTTTTTGTCATTACCATCATTCTTCCAATCATACCAAATACTTAATTTTACTCCACTCATAGTGTTTAATAAATATTGGCGAATACAATATTGTGCCTGCTTCATATCATCCATGCCTTTTGAGGATACAGTATATCCCCATTCACTAGAAAAAATTTGGATATTATTCTTATGGGGATAATTTCCTATAAGAGTTTTTAAATCTTTATAATCATATATAACTGTTTCTGGATTTGATCCCCTGTAAGGATGAACGCTGACAGCATCTATATATTTAAATAGCCCAGCTTTACCTAAATAATTGAGAAAATCAAAATGTACTTCTGATGCTGCTGGCGCTGCTATAAATGCATCTTTATCTACAGCTTTAATTTCCTTTATAGTTTCCATGGCTAACTTAAAATAGTCTTCCCAATTTGGCTTTGGATACCAAAAGGATGCATTTGGTTCATTCCATATCTCCCACATAATCTGTTTTCCCTTGTATCGTTCTACGGCGGCTTTAGCAAAATTAACGAAAGCCTTTCTTCCTTCATCGGTATGAGGTGAAAGACCATTATCATACAATTTATTGCCATAATCTAGTACAAAAAGTATTTTTACATTGTTTCTTTCCATATTTTTTACAAATCTATCATATTTAGAAAAATCATACACACCTTTTTTATTTTCTACAGAGGACCAAAATAAATCTATTCTCACAATTTTAAGCCCGGCCCCGCTAATTTTTTTAATCTCATCATCTTGCATTTCTAAAGAATGAATATTTACCCCAGTTAGAATATCGGAGCTTTTAATTGATCCCATAATTTTATCTGGGGAATTACTGGACTCTCCTGTAGGATTATTAGACTTTTCTCTAGAATTACCATATCTATACCATATAAAAATACCTACTACAATTATTGTGATTATCATTATTATAATAAACTTTATTTTTTTATTCTTTAACATTGCTCTTCTCCAAATATATATTGTTTTACACACATAATTCATTGTGATTTTTTATTTTCTCTAATACTTTTTCAGTTCTTCTCTCTAAAGAAATTGCTATAGCTATAGATAGTAAGAGTCCCATAAAAAGTGATATAGCAATATAAAGTTTTTTATTGGGCTTAATAGGTGACTGAGGCAGTTCACCCTTATCAACAACAGTTGCCTGTCCTATATTGTATATATTTGCCACATTTTCTGAAAAGGTTTCTGAAACGGCATTAACCCTTTGTAATGCTTCTTCAGCTGTGCTCCCTTCAGCTTTTATTACAATTAATTGTGTTTCATCCTGTGGAGTGACTGTAATGGAATTATTCAATTGATTTGCCGTGATACCCCTGCCAAGTTTTTGCGCTGCTTTTTCTTCAATAAATTTTGATGTAACAAGAGAAGCATAGGTTTTTGTAAGACTCTGATACATCATAACACTACTGTATTGATTATTAATGGGTTCATTTATGTCACTCTTTTGTCCAATTATTATAGTTGAAGATGATTCATATACTGGAGACATAATGAAATAACTTACAATTACAGCTATGGCAACTGCCGCTAAAGTAATTGCTATTACTAAACCTTTTCTCTTTTTTACTGTACACAAAACCTCATTTAAATCTATGACATTTTGATCCTTCATAGAGCAACCTCCATATGTAATTAATTGATTTTATAACTAAAAAATTATTCTAAATTTTCATACGACTTATATTTATGTAAACGCAAGTACATAATATGCAATTTTACATATAACTTTAAACTCTTTATTCCATTAATTAAGCTTAAATTTATAATATATTTATTGTACAGTTTCCCATTTACCCGGTTAATATTTTTATCTATGTCCTCATAACTGGAAGTATTCATATATCCGTATGTATAATTAATTAGGGAAAAAGGTATTCTAAATTGATAAATTAAATTAGAAATTTTCTTTATATTTTTATAAATGAGCTTGTGAGTATTTTCTTTTATCCATTTATCAAGATCCATCCAAACATATATATCTTCACTCTGTTTTAAAAAGGATGCAGATGTAGTCAATGAATTTGGTCTTATTCTGTATAAGAGTAAATATTCCTTAACAGAGCACACTTCTGTAATTGCAGCAATTTTCATAAAGAACTCAAAATCCTCACCCCAATTACAACCTTCAGTAAATCTAATATGATTTTCACTTATTAAAGACTTCTCAATAAGCCAAGTACTAGTGTGGCACCACACATTGTCTTTTAAAAAATCATACAATATTTTACCGGAAGGTAGCTTCATTTCTCTTTTCCTAGTTGTATTGTCCTCTTCAAAAAAATCTAGGAATCCACAGTAGCAGGCTCTCATTGAAGTTTTATAAATCATTTTTATTTGATCTTCTATTTTTGTACTACTCCACAGATCGTCACTATCTATAAAAGCTACATATTTTCCATTAGCTTTCTCTATACCTCTATTCCTTGCAGCAGACACCCCTGCATTGTCTTGATAATAATATTTTATTATCTTTCTTTCCCTATAAACTTCTACTAGTTTTTTTATAATATTGGAAGATTCATCAGAACTTCCGTCATCCATTGTAATAATTTCAATATTGTCATAAGTTTGTTTCACTATACTTTCTATAGTAGATTCTATATATTTTTCACTATTATATACAGGTATTATTACGGATACTAAATCCCTCACCATAACCACTTCCTTCAGAAACACTAATTGTATATGGATATCATTAAATATAATTTTCTTATCACAGCATTTTTAACCTGACTAACTTGGTGTAAGTCTCCCACGCACTCTGTGAAAGTGATTCACACAAAATCGAAAAGAAGATTTTGGTTCTCTGCTTGCACTCTGCGAAAGTGATTCGCACCAAATTAAAATTTGGGCTCTCTACTTTTCTTCAAGTGGGAGTACAACGCCAAGTAAGCCATGCATTCGCAGTTCTAAAATTCAGATGGTTTAAAAGAATCCCCACCTGAATTAAGAACTTGCTTCAATTCACTATTTTTTACATTACCTACTTCATTTAAATTTTTTTATACCTATATTAAAATTTTTATCTCTATTAGTTGATGATACAAGTTTAAGTTGAACATTTTCTGAACATTATTGAGAAACGTAAGCAGGGGACTCTTTACTACCAATTTCACAGAGTGCAAGTAGAAAATCAAAATCTTTAACCTGACTAACTTGGCGTAAGTCTCCCAC
>NZ_BAEV01000111.1 GCF_000246895.1 Clostridium arbusti SL206
AAGAGCTATTTACAAAGGCCAAAAGTGGGTAAATAGCAACAGTGATGAAAAAGTAGCTGAATCCATTAAATCATTTTTCCCTGGAACTGATACAAAGCTTATAGCAGAAAATATTAAAAACTATAGAGCTGTAGGGGCATTTGCACCTAATCCTGTAATAAAGGAAGCAGATGTAAACAGACTTATGGATATAATTCAGGGATATCAACCTAGTCTTATTAAACAAAGACCTGCATTTAATAAACTTGTAAATACAGACTTTGCTAAAAAGGCTGTGGAGCAGGTTAAATAGATAGAATTAAAATTAGCATCATGAGAATTTGCTATAATATAGTAATTTTCATGATGTTTTTATATACAAATTTATGTATGATTACAGAACAACATAATATACTTGAATTTTTTTATTTTAGTAAATATGTGTAAATTTGGGTTTATAGGTTTCATTTTACATATGTGATTAGTAAAAATAACATTATAATTATGATTGTCTGTTTTTATATTACACAATATTTATATAACCTTCATATAATATTACATCAGTATAGTATGGGGGATGGAAAATGAAAAAGATTGATGTAGAACATATATTTATGAATTATCACTCCCTGAAAAGTGAGACAGAGGCAATAAAAGATATAAGTTTTAGTTTACAACAAGGTGAATTTTTAAGCATTGTAGGTCCTTCTGGCTGTGGAAAATCTACGTTACTTAATATAATATGTGGACTTATAAAACCTTCACAGGGGAATATATATATTGACGGAAAAAAACTTAGTGGACTAACTTCTAAGATAGGGTATATGTTTCAAAAGGATCATTTATTTGAATGGCTAACTGTATTTGATAATGTACGCATTGGATTAAAAATACAGCATAAATTGACTAAAGAAGCTAATGAGAAGATTGAAGAATTATTAGAGAATTATAAATTGCAGGATTTTAAAAATTATCATCCCAGTGAATTATCAGGGGGAATGAGACAAAGAGTGGCATTAATTAGAACTTTAGCATTGAATCCAGAAGTGCTCCTTTTAGATGAACCATTTTCTGCACTGGATTATCAAAGCAGACTTAGTGCCAGTGATGATATTTTTGAAATAATAAAGCAGGAGAATAAAACTGCAATAATGGTTACTCATGATATTTCAGAAGCCATTTCTATGTCAAGCAGGGTTATAGTTCTTTCAAAAAGACCTGCCAAAATAGTAAAGGATGTTAATATAGACTTTTCAGATGATTCTTTAACCCCTTTATATAGGAGAGAGAATCCAAAGTTTAGAGAATATTTCGATATCATTTGGAAGGAGCTTGAACTTAAATGATTAATGAAAGTAGTGAACATAGACAATATATAAAATCAATGAAGAAAAAGAACACTATGGTTTTTGTAACAAGGATACTTATATTGATTGGAATATTTGCATTATGGGAAGCCGCTGGAGATTTTAAATGGATAGATCCTTTCCTTATAAGTACACCTTCAAGAGCTTTTAAAAGTTTTATAAAAATATATGAGGAAGGAACACTCTTTAGGCATATTGGAATAACTTGCATGGAAACAGTGCTAGGTTTTACTATTGGGACGATACTTGGAACAGCTGTTGCCGTTTTACTTTGGTGGTCTAATTTTGTATCTAGAGTTTTAGATCCTTATTTAGTAGTATTAAACGCACTTCCTAAAGTAGCTTTAGCTCCAATTATAATATTTTGGGTAGGTAATGGAATAAAAGCTATAATTGTAATTGCACTTTTGATATCTATTGTTGTTACTATAATAAGTATATTAGATGGATTTAGGCAAGTTGATGAAGATGAAATAAAACTGTTAAAAACCTTTGGTGCTAACAAATGGCAAATTCTCACTAATCTAATAATACCTGCTTCTGTACCTACTATAATTTCTGCATTAAAGATAAGTGTTGGACTTTCGTGGGTTGGCGTTATAATGGGAGAATTCCTTGTAGCTAGAGAGGGTCTAGGCTTCTTAATAGTCTATGGAGGACAAATATCTCAACTTGACATGGTAATGATGAGTATAGTAATACTTGCATTCTTAGCTTATATTATGTATGAAGTTGTATCATTAATAGAAAATAAAATAAATGCTAAGTTTCAAAAATAGGAAATGTGAAAATAAATAGGAAGATAAAGAGTACTAAGTTCAGGGGGATTATATATGAAGGTAGATGCAGTGTTTGAAGGTGGTGGAATGAAGGGAATAGGATTTGTAGGAGCTATAAATTGTCTTGAAGACAATGGATATGAATGGCAAAATTTAGCTGGAACTTCTGCAGGTTCTATTGTTGCAGCACTTTTAGCTGTAGGATATAGCGGTAAAGAACTTAAGACAATTATGATGGATATGGATTATGGAAAAATGATAAAGAGGAACTTTTTAAATGATATTCCTATTGTAGGCAATATGCTTCAATTAGTTAATGACTATGGAGTATACAATAGTGTAATAATAGAAAAATGGATGAGTGAACATTTAGAAGCTAAAGGTAAAACGAAATTTAAAGATTTATATAAAGAAGGGAAAGTATTAAAAATAATTGCAGCAGATATAACAAGAAGGAGTATATTAATTATACCAGATGACTTAAAACTTTATGGAATTGATCCTTTGGAATTTGACATTGCAAAAGCAGTGAGGATGAGTTCTAGTATTCCATTTTTCTTTAAGCCTGTAAAGCTCAAAAATAATAATAAGATAAACTATATTGTAGATGGTGGACTTATAAGTAATTTTCCTATTTGGATATTTGATAGTGACAGTTCACCTAAATGGCCCACTTTTGGATTTAAGTTTGTTGACCATTCTAAAAAGGGTTTAGTTATAAAAAAAGATAACTTTATCTCATATTCTATAGACACTATAAATACTGCTCTAAGTAGAAATGAAGAAGTATATGTAGGAGATAAAAATGCATTTAGAACAATCAGTATACCTACAAAAGGAGTAAAAACTACAGATTTTAATCTATCTAAGAAAAAGACAATGGAACTGTATAATTCAGGTTATGATAGTGCTAAAGAATTTATAAATAGCTGGGATTTTTCTAATTATATATTGAAATATAGAATGCAATTATAGGAATAAAAATACTTTCATTAGCTAAAAATATTTCATGAGAGGAAGTGATTTTATGTCTCATGAAGTTGGAAAAAAGAAAACAAGAAAACAGGCTATGAAGAATTCAAAGCCAGAAGAAATTCATGTAGATGAAGTAAAAAAACATACAACTAGTGGTGTAATAAAGGGAGAAAGGTAGATTTAAAACTCCTAAGGTGGATAAAGAACTAAATTTTTAGGGCTTTATCCATAATTTTTTTTGATGATTATTATATTAATAAAACCATAATGAGCCATAATAATAGTTTATTATCATGGGAAAAAGAAACTTATTCATGGTGAAAGCTATGGTAATTGACACTTAGTATATAAGAATGTAAAATAATGAGTAGTTATTAAAATGGATTAGAAATATTTATACAAAGGGGATTAAATATGAAGAAAAACATGAAGATACTGCCAATTATATTTGCTGTTTTGCTTACTATAAGTATTCTTGGGGATAATTCAAATTATTTTAACACATTTAAAAAGTTTTTGTTAAACAAAGGTAGAAATAATATAGTATTATTTGCACCAGGAGATAATTCTACTAATTCAGGGTCAGAAATCTCCACGCCAAATGAAAACACTGGAGATTCAGCGGGACAATCACCTGATTCTAATTCATCAACAACCGGTAATTCCTCAGGGAGTAGTTCATCTGGCAGTGCTGAAACTCCTGTAAATACCAATGAAAATAATTCAACCACAACGGATGAGACTAATAGCCCAAGTAATCCACAACCAGTAGTTGAACCACAACAACCAGTTGAACCACAACAAACACCTGCGGCCCCTGCATCAAAGCCAGTTGAAAATAATGTTGTTCCTTCTAAAAAGACTACAAATTCATCATCAGAAAGTTCAACTAGCAATTATAGTAAAAGTAAAATTAAAAATAGTACAAGCACTAATAATAGTACTTCAAGCGGTAGTAGTACTTCAAATACTAAAGATACTACTAGCAAACAGGAACAGGTGGAAAGTAAGACTACAGAAAATCCAGAAGTACAACCAGTGGTAAGTGATAGCAATGTTCAAGTTAATAATCAAGAACAAACTAAGGACTCTGCCGTGCTTCTAATTAGGTCAAGTTTAAATAAAGGAGATATAAATTTAAATGATAAATCCAGTGGAATAAAGCTAATTTGTGACAATCCAAATTTTAAAGAAATATATTATTTGTTTTCCGAGAAAAAGGATGTAAGTCATGATGGAAAATGGATAAAATATTCTTCACCTTTAAAATTCGATAAAAATGGTACATGGTATATACAATATAAAGCAATAGATAAGACTGGAAATGAGAGTTATGGAAATTTTGGACCTTATAAAGTATCCTATGAATACAAAACTTTAGGTAGCAATGTATCTGATAATTCATTTAAGAAAAAAATTATAGGTTTTTCAATGATAATTGTTATAATAATTTTGGCTGCTATTTATATTATAAAAACAAACAAGTCACCCTATTCAAGCTTAGATAGAGATACTGATAACAAAAAAAGAAGATTTCATTTAGGAAAGTAATTATAATATAAATACTTTAGAAAAATTTAAGAATTATTTTATGAATAATTTAAGAACTAATTATATAATTAAGGCATATGAAAATAAATAATAAGTCAAAGATGCGACGGATATTTTGAATTGAGCAAGGAAACAGGTTCCGCAGATAGTGAGCTATCAAAGGGTTCTGTTGACGCAGTAGGATTCAAAATAGACTAGCATATTGACTAGTTATTTATTTGAATGTGCCTTATACAGAAAATAATTAAAGGCATCCTAGAACAAATGATAAGTATAGGATGTCTTAATTTATAAATTTACAAGGGGGATATAATTTACTATGAAAAAGAAAGTAATTATCGGTATTATAGTAGCAGTAGTTGTTGTAGGAATAGTGGGATTGAGAGTATCAGCTAGAAATAAAGGCAATTTTGTGGCTGTTAAAACTGCAAAGGTTACTAAGGGAAACATAAATGCTTATCTATCTACCACAGCCACTATAAAATCAAAAAATGGTAAGAACTATTTTATACCACAACAAGGTAAAGTTAAAACTGTAAATGTAAAGGTAGGAGATAAGGTAAAGAAGGGTGATGTACTGGTAACCTATCAAGTACAGGATTTAAGTGGGCCAGTAAAGCAAGCACAAATAAGTTTAAATACGGCTGAAAGTCAAAAACAGGATTTGCTAAATACAGTATCAAGTAATAATCAAAAACTTTCTGATATAAATAATCAGATAAACGATACTAAAAATCAAATAAATAAACTAACTGATCAACAGAAAAAAGATCCTAATTTTCAAAAAGATGGAGGAGCTACTCAGCTTCAACAATTAAATTCTACACTTTCCCAATTAAATACTTCGAAAAGTTCAATACCAGATTCATCAGAAAAGCTAAAACAAGCTGACAATCAAATAAAATTAGCACAAGTAAATTTGGATACTGCAAATACAAATGCAGCACAAAGTACTGATAAAAATGTAGCGGATTTTGATGGAGTTGTTACAGTAGTAAATGCAGTTGTAGGAAGTTCACAAGCAGTAGGTGCTTCATCATCAGCTGGAAGTTCATCTGCAGGAGCAGCAGTAACAATTGAGGACCAGAGTAATTTACAAGCAGAGGTAAACTTAGATAAATACAGTGCATCGGAAGTAAAAGTAGGACAAACTTCTGATTTAACTTTTGCAAATAAGGATTATAAGGGAAAGGTATCCTATGTAGCACCAGCAGCTGAAACAACAACATCTACTTCAGGACAAACAACAATTCTGCCAGCAGATATAGATATTGATGCACCTCAAGATGGCCTTGTAGAAGGTTTTGATGCAGATGTAAACATATTAATTGGACAAGTTAATGACATTATAAAGGTTCCTACAGAAAGTATAAAGACAGATAAGTCTGGAAAAAATTATGTGTTTGTTGTATTAAATAATAAAGCAGTACAGAAAGAAGTACAATTAGGATTACAATCAGATACAGAAGCTCAGATAAATAGTGGAGTAAATATTGGTGACAAAGTTATACTTAATCCAAGTGCATCAATGCAGAATGGTACAGCAGTGAAAGATAGCACAAGTACAGGAGGCAAGTAAAATATGATTGAAGTTACAAATATAGTTAAAAAATATGTAACTGGAGATATAGATTTTACTGCATTAAAAGGAGTTAATTTAAAAATTCAAAAAGGAGAATTTACTTCAATTATGGGTCCTTCTGGATCAGGAAAATCTACTTTTATGAACATATTGGGTTGTCTTGATAAAATGGATAGCGGAATATATATGTTAAACGGAAAAGATGTCTCCAATTTAACGGGTAATGAACTAGCTGCGGTAAGAAATAAAGAAATAGGATTTGTATTTCAAGCTTTTAATTTATTGCCAAGACTAACAATATTGGATAATGTTGCACTTCCAATGGTTTATGCAGGTGTTCCGGCAAAGGAAAGAAAAGAAAGAGCCATGGAGGCTTTGGTAAAGGTGGGCCTTGGAGATAGAGTTAAACATAAGTCAAATGAAATTTCTGGTGGACAGAAGCAAAGAGTCGCAATAGCAAGGGCAATAGTGAATAGGCCCAACGTTATTATGGCAGACGAGCCAACAGGAAACTTGGATACAAAATCTACTTTTGAAATAATGAAGATTTTTCAGGATTTAAATGATGAAGGTTCTACAGTGGTTATGGTAACTCATGAACCAGATGTTGCCGTTTATACTAAGAGAATTGTAAGATTTACGGATGGAGAAATAATAACGGATGAAGCAGTAAAGGATAGGGTAAGATTATAAGATTGCTTTGTAAAGGAGGTTAACAGTTAGCATGAGTTTTCTAGAGAGTTTTAAAATAGCACTTGAAAGTATTAAAGCAAATAAAATGAGATCCTTTCTTACTATGCTTGGAATTATTATAGGAATCAGTTCTGTAATAGCAATTGTATCACTAGGACAAGGTGGTCAAAGTGCGGTTACGGATCAGTTTAATAAAATAGGAGCGACAACGGTAACTATAGGTATTGATGCAACCAAAGCACAGCAAAGTGATTATTTCACTTTAAAGGATGCAACTCAAATAAAAAATAATGTAAGTACTATAAGATATGTAAGTCCAACAGTTCAAGAAAGAGGCCTTGCAGCAACGGGTATTGCATCTAAAAATGCCACTATAACTGGAGCCACTATTGACTATGCAGACATTCAAAATGAAGAGATAATTTATGGCCGATACTATAATGAAATGGAAGAAAATGAAGGAAAGGCTGTGGCTATTATAGATGAAAGTGCAGCAAAGACTTTATTTGGATATTCAGATGCGGTAGGGAAAACTATGGATATTGGGCCTGGAAATGGAAGTAAAAAGGTTACTATTGTAGGGATAAAGGCATCTTCAAATATGTTTGGCGGTGGTCCAGATAATATGCCAATTAGTGTAGAGGTTCCTATTACATTATTACAGACTATATATCCCAATAATTTTCAAATAAATAGTTTAACTATATCAGCGGATTCAAAGGAGCATGCGGAAGATGCTGGAAATAGTGCTGTTAGTATACTTGAAAGTAGACATAATAACAGAGGAAAAAGTATATACACAGCAACTAATTTATTTCAACAACTTGATCAGATAAATAAGGTACTTGGAATATTTACAAGTTTCATAGGAGCAGTTGCTGCAATTTCCTTGGTAGTTGGTGGTATAGGAGTTATGAATATAATGCTTGTATCAGTAACAGAAAGAACAAGGGAAATTGGTATAAGAAAAGCTATTGGAGCTACAACTCAAAATATAATGATACAGTTCTTAACGGAGTCTGTTATAATTTCTCTTATTGGTGGAATAATTGGAATGATAATTGGAATTGGTGGAGCAGAACTTGCTGGAATGGCTGTAAATGTTGTACCGGTAATATCACCAGTAGTAGTAATAGCTGCTATACTATTTTCATCAGCAGTAGGAATATTTTTCGGAATATATCCAGCTAAGAAGGCAGCAGCACTTGACCCAATTGAAGCACTAAGATATGAATAAAATAGCTTAAAACAAAGGGGCTGTCTCACAATGCATATCTATGCATTGCGGGACAGCTTTTTAATAGAATTTGGAGGAAATATGTCAATAAGACGAAAACTCACTATATCCTATATTGCCATGTTATTAATACCAATTATATTATTTGTAGTTGTTACAGCATTTATAGGTATAATTTTTAGAAATAGATTAGGAAATGTTTATAATGTTGGCTTTGAAGGAGCACCAATAGAGAATATTATTCAAAAGGACTCAAAGGCAATAGATAACATAAAAGAATATATTCTTAAGAATAAAAAAAATTTATCAAAAGATGAGTTTTTTTCAGAACAAGAAAAATATTTAAATAAGCATACAGGAATAATTGTAAGAAAAGATGAGGATTTGTTGTATATATCTCCATTTCTAAAAAATAGTTTTACCTATAGTTTATTACCTCAGTTTGACAGATATGATAATAGCAATAGGCTTGACTTTTTAAAGCAAAATAAATTTGTAATACTAAAACAATATGATTTTTACATGGAGGATGAGAGTAAAATATCCATATTTTTAGTTTTAAATACTACCTCTAGTGAACGTATTTTTTATGAGTTTATTGCTCTAGAAATAGGTATATTGATAGCAATACTAATTATTACTAATGGAATACTTACATTTTTGGTATCAAAAAGTATAGTTACCCCTTTGGAAAAACTTAAAGATAGTGCAGTATTGATAAAAAATGGTAATTTGAATTTCAAATTAGATAGTGATGAAAGTGATGAAATTGGAGAATTAAGTAGAGTATTTGAAGAGATGAGATTTAGGTTAAAAGAATCAATTGATATGCAGCTCCAATATGAAAATAACAGAAAAGAGTTGATTTCTAATATATCACATGATTTGAAAACCCCTGTAACCGCGATAAAGGCTTATGTAGAAGGAATAAAGGATGGTATAGCTGATACTCCAGAAAAGATGGATAGATATATCAATACTATATATGTAAAGACTATAGATATGGATAGACTTATAGAAGAATTATTCTTATTTTCCAAACTAGATTTAAAGAAGATTCCGTTTAACTTTGAAAAGGTAGAACTTTTAGATTATTTGAATGATTGTATAGACGAACTTAGATTTGATCTGGAAAAAAAGAATATTAGTATAACACTTACAAATGAGTTGAGAGATGATGCCTACGTAGTTGGTGATAGAGAAAAGCTGAAGAGGGTTATAATGAATATAGTTGAAAACTCTGTTAAATATATGAACAAGGAAAGAGGAGAAATACATATTAAAGTTAATAGAGATAAGGAATGGATATTCGTAAGTTTTAAAGATAATGGCATGGGAATATCTAAAAGGTCATTAAAATATGTATTTGATAGATTTTATAGAGCTGACAGTTCAAGAAATTCTAACACTGGTGGAAGTGGTTTGGGCCTTGCTATTTCAAAAAAAATCATAGAAGAACATGGTGGAGAAATATGGGCTGAAAGCTATGAAAATCATGGTACTAATATAATATTTACATTAAAAAAATGGAGAGATGATTATATTGAAAAGGATATTAATAGTTGAGGATGAGCGAAGCATAGCAGAACTTGAAAGAGATTATCTTGAAATCAATGGTTATGAAGTGGATATAGAGTGTAGTGGGGATAAAGGATTAATTCAAGCAAAAAATAATAGCTACGATCTATTAATACTAGATATAATGCTTCCAGAAATAGATGGATTTGAAATATGCAGAGAAATGAGAAAAATAAAAGATATACCAATTATAATGATTTCTGCTAGAAAAGAAGATATAGATAAAATAAGGGGGCTAGGACTAGGAGCAGATGATTATGTTACTAAACCATTTAGTCCAGGCGAGCTTGTGGCGAGAGTTAAAGCACATTTGTCAAGATATGAAAGGCTTATAGGAAATAAAGAAGATAAAAAAGATGAGATTAAGATTAGAGCTTTAACTATAGACAAGGTATCAAGAAGAGTATTTTTAAATGATAATGAACTTATTCTCACCACAAAAGAATTTGATTTATTAGCTTTTCTAGCATCTAATCCTAATAGAGTTTATACAAAAGAAGCATTATTTGATAGGATATGGAGCATGGATTCCATAGGAGATTTAGCAACTATTACTGTACACATAAGAAAGATAAGAGAAAAAATAGAGATAGATCCTTCAAATCCTCAATATATTGAAACTATATGGGGGGTGGGATATAGGTTTGCAATTTAAATAATTTAAAATTTAGTTAATGACTTTACCAATGATTAATAAACTTAGAGGGACGTGTGATCCCTTTAAGTTTATATTCATTATCTAGCGGATAGTCATTGAATAAAATTTTATTTATGATGTGTACATTCACTAGAACAACTGGATCCTTTAGAACAACCACTACAACCGCCTTTAGAGCAAGAGGCTGAACTCTTTGAACTATTATCAAAAGGTTCACACTTTAGCATAAAGGTGGAATTTTCGTATTTTAACTGTATACTTTTTATATTATCTTTTATGTTTCTTGAATAGACAATAGAAATATCATTATATTTTTCAATGAAATCATTTTTATTTATCTCATCTAGAAGTATATCTACTTTAGCATTTTTACAGCAGGAGCTAACATAGGAAAATTTTACACAGTTGTATTCCTTATGTGCTAACAAGAGTTTAAGTAAATTTGTGTAAGCTTCTTTTGATATTTCAATTTGGGGATTATTGTTCATTTTATTCTCCTTGTTCTTCGTATGTATCTGAATAACAGTGTAATAGGCTTTGTTTTAAATCCCATAGTTTATTTGAAAGATCTACATAATAGTTATGAGGATTTTCTAATCTTAAAACTTCTGGCCAAAGTTTATTGCTTTCAGTTTCGGCAAATTCCTTTATATCATTTACACTAGGACTTTCATAAATAGGTTCCCCATTTTTAAATATTTCAACCATTAATTCTTTGACATAATAGTTTTTTAATTTTTTCTTTTTCCAGGTATAAGTTGGATTAAATAGTTCTAGTTTTTCATTTTCATCAATTACTTCATCATGTAATGTAATTAAATCAGCTATTGCCTTATCAGTGGATTTATCAAATACTCTATATATTTTTTTAAAGCCTGGATTTGTAATCTTTTCTTCATTTTCACTTATCTTTATCTTTGGTGTAATAATATTATTTTCTTCTACCGCGGATAGTTTATATACTCCACCGAATACAGGTTCTGATTTTGCAGTTATTAATCTTTCACCTACGCCAAAACTATCTATACAAGCACCTTGAGCTAATACATCAGTTATTATATGTTCATCTAGAGAATTTGAAATGGTTATTTTGGCATCTTTATAACCAGCATCATCTAATATTTGCCTGCATTTTTTAGAAAGATAGGTTATATCTCCACTGTCTATTCTTATTCCCTTAGGTCTTATACCCTGTGGTTTTAAAACTTCATCGAAAACTTTTATAGCATTTGGTAATCCTGATTTTAATACGTTATAAGTATCTACTAATAGTAAACAATCATCAGGATAGGCGTTTGCCCAGGCTTTGAAGGATTCATATTCATTATCAAAAAGTTGTACCCAGGAATGAGCCATAGTTCCTATAGCAGGTATTCCAAACATTTCTTCTGATATTGTACAAGCAGTAGCGCTGCAACCGCCGATAACAGCAGCACGAGAACCATAAATGGCGCCGTCATAACCCTGTGCTCTTCTAGATCCAAATTCCATTACTGGTCTACCAGCGGCAGCTCTACATATTCTATTGGACTTTGTAGCTATGAGAGTTTGGTGATTAATAGTTAAAAGTATCATAGTTTCTACAAATTGAGCTTGTATTGCTGGTCCCTTTACAGTAACTAGAGGTTCATTTGGAAAAACTGGATTCCCTTCTGGTATAGCCCAAACATCGCAGCTAAATTTAAAATTTCTTAGATAATCTAAAAACTCATCAGAAAATCCGCTTTTAGATTTTAGATATTCTATATCATTTTTGGTGAATTCAAGACTGGATAAGTATTCAATTAACTGGGTAACACCAGCCATAATACAATATCCTCCCCCATCTGGTATTCTTCTAAAAAACATATCGAAATAAGCAATTTTATCTCCTACACCATTCTTAAGATAACCATTACCCATGGTAAGTTCATAAAAGTCAACAAGCATAGTAAGATTTCTCTCATTTCGTACATCAAAATTTTTAGTAAGTTCCATAAAAAAACTTCTCCCATCTTTTTAAATAAATATAAATTGTATATAATGTATAATAAATAGAATTATATCTATTGTAATCCCTAATGATTTTTTACACAATAGTTTTCCAAGTTATCAGATTGACATGCAATGGATAATTTGTATAAAATTAGTGAGATCATAAATTAAAACTGAGAAAGATTTATTATGTAATTGATAGAGATAAAAATGCTAGTATAAATCTTGCAAATACAAAAATATACAAGGTTGCATAAATAAATTATAAAAAGCAATTGTATATATGTACGATGGGCTACATCTTTTAGTTGTAGATTGCAGGGTAAAAGAGCCAATAAAGCAAAG
>NZ_BAEV01000110.1 GCF_000246895.1 Clostridium arbusti SL206
GTTATAGAAGGAAAAATAACTCTCGACCATGAAAATAAGTACAAGAAACCACTTAACTCCTTTGAGCAAGACGACTTTATGGGCGATTGGAAAACTAAAACTTATGGTAAAGCTTCTGTTTTTAATTTAATGACAAGGGAAAATTATAATGGTGAATTACTTCATCTTAATATTAGTCCTAGCAAACATCTTAAATTCGAATATAAAACTCCATTAAATAAAGATTTAGCAGCAATTTGTTTTTACACTGTAAATGGTGGATTTAATTCTACTATTAATGATAAAGTTTTTGAAACTGTTAAAAATGATTTAATTTTAATTAATTGTGTAAATTCAAGCTATACTCATGAATTTATGCTTTCTAACAATACTTCAGAAATTACTAATATAATAGTAAGCATAATTTATCGTAATTAGCTTATCTAACTCTAAATTACTTTTGCATAGAATCCTATCCTTCTGTTCTATTTTGTTGGTTTCATCACTTACAGTAATAAAAAATTTTGATGGGGTTTTTTATTACTTAAATTATTCCATCGAATTCACATTTTTTTATAGCTTTAAAAAGACTTTCTTCAATATGTTCCAACATGTCCCATATTATCTCTCGTTGTCTGTCACTCCAATCTTCTTTTATAACACTAATTAATGACAATATTGTATTAATCATTAATGTAGTTGATTGATTGTCACCATCGACTTCTATTCTGATATCAGCTGGGTTAGTTTGCTTTCTTTTCTCATTTTGTTTTAAATATTCTATTGCAGCCCTCGCCTTATAATATCCTGGACCATCAGCTCCTAATGGCATCTCCTTATTAATATGTGTGGTTATATCACCAACGCCTATACCAAATCTTATTTTTACAGGATACATTTTCCTTTCAATCTCTGAAATAATATTCATTACATTGGCTCCACTGTATAATAATCCCTGAAATTCATCTCCTAAGGTTATCATAAATTTTGATGAAATATCATTTATATAAGACTCATTAATCTCATTTAAAACTTTTCTCAATTTTTCTTGTACATAATCCCTATCTACTATTTTTTTTGATTCCTTTATATCCCCTATTATAGCTATATAGATGTATAATTTAATATTATTTAATGTTCTATATTTTCATAATATCACAAATTATTGTATCATTATATATTCCAAAACATGATTTTCTTGTAAAAATGGAATTTTGAAAACATTAATTCTTCCTAAGTTGCATCATTTTAAAAAGTTGAGCATTTATGATTTATTATTGGTATTTTCTTTTGTGTAAATATCAAGTACTTTAATCGCTCTATTGGAAAATTTTACAAATAATATAAATCCATACATTCCTATAGCAAATAAAACTAATGACAAGCAAAAACTTCCAGTTTCGGCTGTGGTCAGTCCCTCTGGTGAGGGCTTGCCCGAATTTACTATTAACAAACAGAAACTTCCAGTTCCTGTTACAACCTCAGAGGTACTAGGAGATGACTGGAAGTCGCTCGTTGCTAATAATATTTAATATAGTCTGTGTTTTGCCCGTTCCAGGAGGTCCTTCAATAACACTAATAGAATTCTCAAGAGCTGTATTTACTGCTTTCTTTTGACTTAAATTAAATCCAAATGGAAATATTGCAGTATTGTTGTATGTATGTTTTTTAATACTTTTTCCTGATAAGTAAGTTGACAACACACTATTTTCACTAATCTCAGTTATCTTTTTATATAGATCAAATAATGCAGTTCTTCCATCTTCAGTAACACTTATATATGGTGATAATTTCTTAAAGTATTCAAAAACTGCTTTAGCTTGCTTGGAATTAAGACATGAATTTTCATAGGCAACTTTTGACTTATGATAAACCTCCGTTTTGCCTTTAACTTCAATTATTTTTATATATTCTCCAAAATCAAGCACTAGGGATGGCTCTCTTACAGGAAATCCAGATACATATACAATAAGCTGATCCAAATTAACTCTTTTAGGAGATTCAAAGGTAAGTATGTTTGAAGAATTATAGCTGTAAACTCTGTTGGGATTTTTTATATAAGTCACTTCAATTTTATCTTGTAAATATTTTAAATAATTTATCTCACCAGTTTTATCTTCAAATTTTTTTGTCTTGCTGTTTTTACTAAAACTAATTTTGTATATATGTCCATTTAGGTCTCCTTGAAAATTTCATGATTTACTGTAAGTTTTCTAAAATAATATTAGGTAATTGTAAAATATCGAATTTCCTGATGTAATTAATAAACAGAAACCTCCAGTTTCTGTTATGATCTCAAATATACAAGCTTTCGAAAATCTTTTACTATTTTTCCCAACTCGCTGTTACCCTTGCGAAGAATGAACGACTGAGCTTGCTAACTTCACAAATATATATCAAAAAAGCAGAGCATTTGCTCTGTTCTATGAATAAAACTTATTTCCATTTTTCAACTGAAGATCTAGCCCCTTAGTGAACTGACTACAAAGGTCACATTTCTTTTAATTCTTCTTTATTATATTTCTTACTACCTAGATAAAAAGTATCCGTACTTAATTCTGCACCACAATTCCATTCTATAGTTCCATCAACAATAGAAAACATCTTAAATTCATTTTCATTATTTAATGCTTTAAAAATAGGATATTTTAAATAAGGTTTCATATCAAATATTTTCGTTTCTCCATTTGTAAAAGTTAATTTTAAACTATATTCTTTTAAAATCTCTGCACTCATTATATCTGGGCTTTGCATAAAACTTCCCCTCCTACTTTATATTTGTTTTGGTTCAATTTTTTCAATAAATTCTCCCGATACGGCTTTATTCCATCTATCCCAAAGTTCCTCTTTATGAATTAGCATCCAAGCTTTTATGAAATCTCTCTGCCTTTTATTTAATTTACCCTCAAGTAATTTTCCATTTGCAATAGAAATAGAAGCTTTTTTCCCATCAGTTAAGATAACATGAAAATGTGGTTCCTTATGTTTTTGAGTATCCATAGGATACATTTTAATTCTAATATCCTCAAATCTTGCAAGTTCTCCCATTCTATTTTCCTTTCAAATTCAAAGCCTGTAAAAAGCTCTTATTACCTATATTTTAACTGATATTCTATTTATAATCTATATACTATTTTATTATTATACATCATTAAAAGTTATTTTCTATTAACTATATTATAACCATTCTTCATAAAATTTCATTACTAATTTAAATTAACTTCGTGAAACATCCATTTGCAGCATCAAAAAAACAGAGCAAAATGCCCTGTTCTATTGATATATTAAAAATATCTTTCTAACTCCTCTACTTTATCCATATCGTTAATGTTGACGTGTCATTATGGGTTATCTTTTCTCCATAATATTACACTCTCATTTAAATACAATACAATAAAAGCCTCTTTTTTATTTCTGTACTTTTATTCATCTTCAACAAACCTAGCTACATCATGACCACACTTTTTTCACTTGCCTTTAAGTACAATACCAAATTTGTCATTATGTAAAGTATATTTAACTATAGTAGTCATTCCACAATTAGGACAAAAAACATTTTTTACTATAAGTCCCTGTATGTTTTTAAGTATCTTAGCCCATTTTTGAAGGGCTTTAAAATCCATTACTTCCATTAATACTATTCCTCCATCAACTTCTCAACAAAATATTTATCCGCAGGTGCAAAATTAAAGTTCTTTAATTCTTCTATGCTTGTTCATGACCCCCGGCAGGATGTTCGAAAACTAAGATTTTAATGAATTTTAGATCATAGTTTTTAAATAAAAAATATATTACTGATTTTTTAAAAATATGATTGAAATGTAGCCAATATTATGCAGCTACATTTCTGATTTTATCATCACTTAAATATCCTAGGAATTTTTCCACTCCTAAGATATTGATAACTCGTTTTAAATTATAACTGAAGAAGGCAATACTAACTTCACCAGTAACTTTTCTAAATCCACGCAAAATCAAGTGAGTAAAATTCATACTTCTTTTAAGTGTGCCAAATACATGTTTCAATTATTTCTTGCCTTTGACTATACTTAGCTTTATTTGCTTTAGTCCTGCTATTAACAATCTCAACAAATTCTTCATTTTCTTTTCTTGTTATTGTTATTGTTCTTCCGTTCTTTGCAGTAGTACACCTCCAGTTTATGTTATGACCTCAAATGTACAAGCTTTCGAAAATATTTTACTATTTTTTCCAAGTCACTGTTACCCTGGCGAAGAAGGAACGACTGAGCTTGCTCCTTTTTTCATATTAAGCCTTTATTCACATACATACTATATGCTTCTAACAATTAAATCTAACGTCAAATCTTTAGTATTTGTGACTATTAATTTTGCTCCGGCTTTTTGCATTTCACTTGGAGTACCTACTCCTACTGGAAACATATTTGCATCTAGGATAGCTTTTATTCCAGCTTCTGCATCCTCTACTCCAACACATTTTTCCGGATTAGCCCCCAATGCCTTGGCTCCAGCTAAAAATATATCTGGTGCTGGTTTTCCCTTAGATACTGAATCTGGATCTACTACATAATCAAACAACTCAGTTATTCTTAGAGCCTCTAAAATTATAGGTGCATTCTTGCTTGCTGATGCTAATGAAACCTTAATATTATTTTCTCTTAGCTCATTTATTAACTCTTTTATCCCAAGGTAAATATCGCATTCTTTCATATCTTTTAAAAGTTCTACGTATTCATTATTTTTTTTAGCTGCTAATGCTTCTTTTTCTTCACTAAAATATTTATCTTGTAGATTACCTAGTACTAATATTTTTTCTAAACTTTCAATACGACTTATTCCCTTCAATTTTTCGTTAAATTCAAGGGTGAAATCAACACCTAGTTCTCTAGCTAAGTTTCTCCATGCTAAAAAATGAAAATGTGCTGTATCTACAATTACTCCATCTAAATCAAATATTACTGCTTCTATCTTTTTCATGTTCTCTTATCTCCTAAATTTACAAATTTACTTTTATTTACTTATTAAAGGTATACTTTTCTAAAAACAAAATAAATCTTTATTCTACTAAAACGGTTTAGATTTATTTTAAAATTAATGGTTTCTTTCGAAACCAATTTGATCTGACTATAAATTTCATTCCTGTAATAACCTTTTGTAATATCAAATTTTCCTAATTTTATACTATATTAAAACCTTGTGCTAGTCCTTAAAATACTTTTCCAATAATTACAAACGTATTTTAACCCAAAATATTGTTAGAATTTTTTATATTAAATTTAACTAGCACAATGAGTTAATTTAAGTTTTTATCCTTTTGAACCAGTTGCAGCAATACTTTCTGTAATTCTAGCTTGAGCTAAAGAGTAAATTATTAGACCTGGTAGTATTACAATAGTCAATGCTGCAAACATTTTAGTATAATCGTAAGAGAATGCATCATTAAAAAATGATAGTGCTAATGGTAATGTTCTGTTTGCATCGGATGTTGTTAATAACATAGCATAGAAATATTCATTCCAGTTACCTAAAAACATTAATATTCCAGCTGTTAATAATCCATTTGATGCAAGAGGAACATTTATTTTCCAGAATATCGTAAAAAATCCTGCTCCTTCAATTTGTGCAGCCTCGTTTAGCTCCTTAGGTATAGACATAAATGAAGATTTAAGTATAAACATGGATATAGCCATACCGCTAGAAATATATACAAGAATAAGAGCTGACTTCGTATCATATAAATTTAATTTCATAATAAGTGAAAATATAGGCTGTGTTCTTGTAAATGCTGGAACAAGAAGCGTTAATGTAAAAAGAGCGAAAAATAGATTCTTACCCCAAAAATTATATTTTGCAATTACATAAGCACCCATTGAAAATATCAACAAAGATAGCAGTGTAGATACTAATGCTATAAAAAATGAATTAAAGGTATACTGCAAAAAATTATATTGGCTAAATACACCTTTAAATGCGCTAAAATCGATTTTTGTAGGTAATGTTAAAGGATTACCCAGAATTTGAGAATTAGTCTTAAACGCAGATATTATAACCCAAATTATAGGAAATACAGATATTATTACAACAAATGCCAATACTAAATACATTAATATCTTAGGCACAATATTTTTTATCAAGTTCATTATGTAACCCCCCTTTAATATACACTTTCATTCATTCGGAACAATTTATTTATTAGAAGTAAGATTGCTATTCCAATGATAAGCATAACCATTCCAATAACATTTGCACTTCCATATTTCATATCCATAATCAACTTAACAAGAATAAGTGAAAGACTCATCGTGTCATTTCCTGGGCCACCACGTGTTGTTAATGCAATTGCCTCATACATACCGACACGAGAAGTAATCGCAAGTATAATAGATGTTCCTATTGAAATACGGCATAACGGAAGATAGATATTCCTTAATACTTGCCAGCCACTTGCGCCATCTATTTTTGCAGCTTCCCCTATCTCTCTTGGTATGGCATTAAGGTCATTTAATACTATTAATGTAACAATTACACCATAAAATAACCAGGTAAGTGTTACAGCCCAAAATGCATACGGAGATTCAAAAAACCAATTTGCTTTAAATCCTGGATTAAAAATCCTAATAATTCTATTCAAAATACCAAAATCATTATTGAATATAAACTTGTATATTATAGCCCAAGCTGCTACAGAAATTATATTAGGAATCATAAAAACGGATTTTACAAAATTCCCGCCAAAGGGTTTTTTAAATAGTATAAGTGCAATCAAGACTCCGAATGCAACATGCGGTATGGCTGATAATAAAGACCAGAATAATAAATTTTTCATCGACATAATAAAAGCTTCATTATGAAATAGCCATGAATAATTTGATAATCCTACCCATTTGGGACTATTAATTCCATCCCAAGTTGTAAAACTCGTAGTAACAACAGTTATAATTGGAAAAAGATAAAAGGAAACAAATACTAGTATGGATGGAAAAAGAAAAAGATAAATCCATAACATATTATTCTTTTCTAATTTGGTCATTGGTGTTTTTGATAATTTAAACCTTGAAATTACAGTTTTTTTATGAGTTTTGTGTTCTCCCATAAAAACATTCCCCCCTATTCAAATATTAATATAGTTTTAATGATTTCCATTTTTACATTCCTGCAATAAACTTAATTACTGCAGGAACATCAAATTAGTAATTGTTATTATTTTGCCTTTGCATCAGCAGCTAGTTGTGTAAGAGTTTTACAGAAATCTTTTGGTGTAAGTGATCCATCTGTAAGCTTAGGCAAAAGCTTACCAAACTCTACATTTGCTACGGATGAAGGCATAACATCTAATACTCCAGGAACTAGTATTGTTTTTGAAGTTACAGCTGTTGCTAAATCGTTTAAAATAGGTTTTTCCTTTTGCTTACTTAAGAAATCATCTGAAACTTTAAGCATAGGAGCTGATCCACCTACTTCTAACATGGCTGTTTGTAGTTCTTCTGGAGAATTTATAAATTTCAAGAATGCAAGTGCAGCATCTGTTTCTTCTTGTGGAAGTCCTTTTGGTATAAAATATTGATAGCCAGATACGTTTGCTATAGCTATGTTCCCTGGATATATATCTCCTTTTACTTGTTTAGTACCATCGAAACCATTACTCCATTTATCCTTCGATTCTGCTGCAAAATCCCCGACCATCCATGGTCCATTTGGTATAAGAGCAGAACTTTTACTCATAAAATTATTAGCAGCATCTGCATACGCAGCCCCAATTGTATTGCTTGATGCATATTTTTGTAGATATTTTTGTAGTCTAGTTGCAGCATTTACCCAAATATCATTTTTATAATCATAGACTTTGTCTATAACACCTTTTTTTAGCATATCTACTCCACCTGGTTCTAATGCTACAAAATCTGTAAATAACAAAGCTGTAGTCCATGCATTTTCACCAGTCATTAAAGAAATCTTGTTACTCCCAAGAGATGCTTCAAATTCATCTAAACTCATTTCTCCAATTCTCTTTGATGGCTTATATAAATCAGAGTTGTAATATATACCTGTTGGTGAAACTATAGCAACTGGCGTTGATACCACTGAACCATCAGCAGCAGTGACGTATTTTATGCTCTCAGGTATCATCTCACCCTTTATATCTTGGTTAGCATCTAGCCACTTAGATAAATCATAATATTTTTTAGGTTCTACTATTGCCTTCTTAAACCAATCTTGATCACAAGCACCGGCATCAACTATAGCTGGTAGTTTATTTTGTTGAGCAAGCTGTTGAATCTTAGCACTGTATCCATCTTGAGGTGTTTGCTCTAGTGTTATTTTATATTGACCTTTATACATTTGGTTAAATCTCTCTACCTGTGGAACGAATACTTTAGCTCCTACATTTCCACCCATTTTATATGATGGCACTTTTAATTCTACGACTTTTTTTGTTTCTGATGTAGCACTTTTATTGCTTGAGCACCCTGCAAATATACCTATTGCCATTAAACTAGCTGTTATTAACGCTGCTACTTGTATTTTTTTCACAAATAATTCCCCCTATTTTTATTATAATTTTACTTTTATTGACTTATTAAATGTATACTTTTTATTACAAATTATTAATGTTACCTTTTCACTTCCAACTGTTGACACTTCTACATTTTCACAAGTTACTTGTATGTTAAGAAGTTGGCCTTTCCAGTATATATTAAATGAAAGGTCTTCCCACTTCTCTGGCAAACTAGGGTTTATTCTTAGTTCTCCCCCTAACATTCTAACTCCTGCAAATCCCATCACTACACATTGCCATGCTCCACCAAATGAAGCAGCGTGTATACCATGATCTGATGTAGTCATAGATGGACCTAAATCTATATTAATTGCACGATTAAATAATTCGTACGCTAATTCCTTATGTCCTAAATCATTTGCCAAAATACAATGAGTTGATAAAGATAATGATGAGTCGTGTAAAGTTTTTGGCTCATAGTAATTATAACTAGCCACTTTCACATCATTACTAAACTTATTTTCTAATAGGTAAAATAACATCATGATATCTGCTTGCTTAGAAATTTGCATTTCATTTACTTGTTCTGAGTTAAAATCCTCAAACAATGATCCTACTTTAGTTTGATTTTTATACTTATCCAAATTGATTATCTTCTTTTGAAGATATGTATCATCTTGTGGTATTACATTGTCCTTGTTAGGTGTTGGTAGATAAATCTTTTCCACTTTGTCTTTCCATAATTCTATTGAACTTTCTAATTCAAGAATTTTATCTAATTTACTATATAATACTTTGTCTTCTTTTCTTAATTTCTCACAATATTCAATAGCTAATGTTATATTGTGATGTGCCATATAATTTGTAAATGCATTATTGTTTACATGTTCCTTATACTCATCTGGCCCAATTACATCATTAATGTGATACTCTTGTTTTTCTTCATTCCACTCTAAGCGGCTAACCCAAAATTTTGCAGTATCAAATAATATTTCATATCCGCAATTATTCATAAACTCTTCGTCGCCTGTTATCATATAATATTGCCATATAGCATAGGCAATATCAGAAGTTATGTGTTGTTCTAAAAAACCTGTCCAAATTTTTGCCTGCTTTCCTGTTACTATATCCACCCCTCCCCATACTGGAGTTACTTCTCCATCATTTGGCCAAGCTGCTTCCCATGGATACATTGCTCCTTCATATCCATTTTCTTTTGCCTTCTTCCTAGCTCCAGCTAGACCTTTATAACGATACTCTAAAAGTGACCTAGCAACTATTGGATTACAGTATATAAAGAATGGTAAAATAAATGCTTCAGTGTCCCAAAATGAGTGACCTTTATAACCTTCTCCACTTAATCCTTTGGCTCCAATTCCCATATTCGAATCATGTGCCGGTGTCATTGCCGTCAAATTATATAATGCAAATCTTATCGCTAATAAATCAAATTCTTCAGAGCTTTTTATATCGATTCTATATTTTTCCCAGACTTTTTCTTTCCAAGAATTAACATGTTCTTTGAAAACATTTACATAGCCTTTGCAATTCTCTTCTTTTATATTTTCTAATGAGATCTTACGTATTTCATCTAATGACTTTCCTTCAACATCTTTATCTATTGTAGTAAATATATTTGCTAACTTTTCAAAGGCTAAAGTCTTTCCTTTTTGTATTTGAACATTATATGTTAATCCAACTTTTCTACGATCCATTGTCATCACCGGTTCATTTACTTCAACATCACCTATCATAACTTTATGAGTTGTATTTATGACAATATGGATTTTTGATTGTGTTGTTGTTTGAATTAACTGAACATATTGTTTATCATAAATCCTGCGTTCACCTTCACTAAAGTGCTGACTTCCTGTGTTGGTCATTTGTCCATTAATACCTGAATTAACCTTAAACTCTATATCATGGCTTAGTGCTGTAACTTCCATTTTCATCGAAATTAAGTGAAGATTTTTCAGTGATACAAAACGTTTAAATTCAAATTGAATTTTTTTGCCTTTAGGTGAAGTCCATATAAACGAACGGCTTAATTCAGCTGTTTTTATATTTAATTTACGAACATATTCTTGGACTTCTCCAAATTCCAATGAAAAACGTTCTCCATCAATTATGATCTTCAAATTTGTTACATCCGCAACATTAGGTAATTCTGTAACTTCATGTTCATCAAATTTATTAAAACTTCCTGATATAAATGTGTTTCTTGTTTCACCAATATAAGTTTCTTCTGTAGCTGATCTTATTCCCATGTATCCATTTCCTAAATACATTATGGCTTCACACTTTCCAAGATGATTTGTAGAAAATCTCTCTTCAGCTACTATCCAATTCTTAAACTCTCTTTCCCCTAAGCCGTAATTCATTATATCTTTATAGCCTCCTCTATTTCTAGATATCTCCTTACTAAAACGTTTTAGATTTTATTTAAAAAATAATGTTATTTTTAAATATAGAATGCATTAAACATTTTACTAAAGCGTTTTAGGTTTACTTTTAAATTTATGCCCTCTTCCGAAGCCATTCTCAACTTTACTACAAATTCACAACTCTATTTCTGTAGCAATTCTTTATTATATTAACTTTTCATTATTTTACAATAAATTAAACGCTTTTATAGCCTTAACTCTATATTATAGAAGTCTTATCCTACTAAAACGTTTTAGATTTATTCTAAATTTTTTTCTTTTGAAAATACTTACAAATTAATTATAAATCCTTTACACTATTTCTGTCAATAATTTTTTGTGATAAATTTTTATGTTCTCCAAATTGTCCGGTTTTTATACTATGTATAAGTAATTTTGTAGCCTCATACCCCATACTATAGAACTCCTGCCTAACTGTCGATAAGGTTGGAGTCACATATTTTGATAAATCTATATCATCGAATCCTAAAATTGATATTTGTTCCGGAACATTAATTCCTAATTCCTGGCATCTTCTCATAAATCCTATAGCCATTAAATCACTAGCACAAAATACTGCTGTCACATCTTTGTTCTTTTTTAAATATTCTTCTGCTAAAAGATATGCCTTATCTTCTTCAAAATCTCCTTCACAAACTAAATCAGCATTTATTTCAATATTAGCCTCTCTTAATGCATATGCATAACCTTCTTCACGTTGCATTGAAACAACAGCATTTCTATGACCATTAATAAACCCTATTTTACGATGACCTTTTTTCATTAAATAATTAACCCCATCTTTAGCAGCTTGCACATTATCAATTGATATGCTTGATGTATTCTTTCCTACAATCTCAGCATCGATAACCACCGAATGAATTCTACTTTCTACTATTTCCTTAAAATATCTATCAGTTGTTTTTAGTCCAAATATTATAACACCAGCAACCTTTCTTTCAGTGCATAACTGATAATATGATTTTTTTTGTTGTTGCGATTGAGTTGTCGTGAAAATTAATAATTCATATTCATTATCTACACAAGCATTTAAAATCCCACTCAGAATTTTAAATATTATTCCATCAGGTCCACAACCTTCATCGAAGTTAGATAAGATTAAAGCAATTGTTTTAGTTTGCTTTTGAGATAAATTCTTAGCCACAATATTAGGAAAATAGTTTAATTCTTTTGCTGTAACCATAACTTTTTCTTTAGTCTTTTCACTAACATCTGTATATCCGTTAAACACTTTAGATACAGCTGATATAGAGACCCCCGCTTTTTTTGCAACATCTTTTATTGAGCTCATATTAATTCTCCTCGTATTTATATTCCCTAATTAAAATAATATCAATTCTAAAGCTAAAGCGCAATAATTTATAAGTATTAAAGATTTAAAGATTAATTATACTTTCCCATCATTTCTAATTTTTTTATTATAACCAATTTCTTATTACTTACCTTTGCTTCTATTGATGCGATACTTGCAGTGTTCATTAAGTTTTTTATTATGTTCATTGTATTTTCATTAGATATATTTTTAAAATCATAATCTGTAATTCCAATGGATACTGAAACTGGAATATTTCGTGGGAATTTATATTCTTTTGTATCTGCAATCAACTTTTCTGCAAGTAGTTTACATTTATCAATACTATATGAAATCAAGATTGCAAATTCATCTCCAGCATATCTACATGAGAATATATCTGATGTGCTGTTCTTTCTAAGTATATCAGCAATGTTTTCCAATATTAAATCTCCATATTTATGTCCATATTTTTTATTAATATATCCAAATTCATTTATATCAATAAAAATTAATGACATTGTTTTTCTATTTTTTATTAGTTTGTATGCATTATAGAATAAATAATCATTCTTATATAATCCCGTTAATAAATCAATATGTTTACCTAATTCGATATTAATGCTTGTCTTTGATACATATCCTACTATATCA
>NZ_BAEV01000109.1 GCF_000246895.1 Clostridium arbusti SL206
CAATCTTCTTACAAAATAATAGGCTGTTCCTATCTAAGTCTATAACGTTCTCTGATATGAATTATCTTAACCTTTGTTCCTATTCTATCATCTTTTTTCAATTTCTTAATATATTATTCCCAATTAATAATTATAATTCATTATAACTAAACAACTCAATAGCTATAAGGCATGTGAAAATAAATAGTAAGTAAAAGATGCGACGAATATTTTGAATCCAACAAGGAAGCAGGTTCCAAAGATAGTTTGGCTATCTGAGGGTTCTGCTGACACAGTAGGATTCAAAATAGGCTAGCATACTGACTAGTTATTTATTTGAATATGCCTAATATAATCTTACCACTAATAAAGGCCTTAAAATGATGTTAATTTAAATATCATTTTAAAGCCTTTGATTTATATTTCTCATCTTATATTGATAAATAAATGTATAGCACATGGTATATCTAGATGAATAATTGTATATTAAATATATTTACTTAGAGCTCTATACTGTAAACTTTTTAACTTTATCTGTTAAATCTGCGGCTGCATTATTTACCTTTTCTGCATGATTCTTAACTTCTTCTGCAGAAGCCAACATTTCTTCAGAGGAAGCTGATATTTCCTCTGAGGAAGCTGACACTTCTTCTGCTACAGCTGAAACATTTTGAACTTTATTCAATATATCATCCTTAGTTTGCATAACAGTACCTATTGAATTATTAGCTTCATTCATTATAGGGCCAACTGCATTAACTGCATCTACTATATCATAGAGAATTATAATTGTATTATTTGCTGCCTCTGCCTGACTCTCCAGCACATTACCTACATTACTAGAAGTAACCTTAACCTCATTGGTTTCACTACCTATGGATTTAACCAGACCTATTATTTCCTGTGAAGACCTTTTAGATTGTTCTGCAAGTTTTCTAACTTCTTCTGCTACAACTGCAAAGCCTTTACCATGCTCACCTGCTCTAGCTGCTTCAATGGCTGCATTAAGTGCAAGTAAATTTGTCTGCTCAGATATTCCATTAATAACATCTGTTATATTACCTATCTTAGAAACTGAACCAGAAAGGCTATTTATCTTTTCTAGTACATTATCAAAAGATTCCTTTACATCACAAATAGTCTGTATGAGCACATTGATCTGTTCACTGCCTTCTTTTGCCTTATCTTCACTATTTTTTATTTCATCATTAACCTTAACAAGTTTAGTATTAGCAGTATCCAGTTCCCTAGTAAAATCCGATACCATATTTACTACATCCATTAAGTCTTCTGCCTGAGAAGCCGCTCCACTGGCCACATCCTGTATAGCACTGGAAACCTCATTTACAGCAGTAACCATTTCACTAGAATTTTTAGAAAGGGTATTTGCATATTCCCCTATGGAAAGTGAAGTATGCTTCACTTCTGCAATGGAACCTCTTACACTTTTAATAGTATTATCCAATCTTCTTGACATATGACCAATTTCATCCTTGCCTTCAGAATGTACCTTTATAGTAAAATCACCTTCTGCAAGCTTATTCATAGATTCTGAGACTCTTATTATTGGCCTTGAAAGTATTTTAGTAATTACAAGTGAAATAAGTATACTTAATATTATAGCTATTATAGAAAGTATAACTGTAGTTTTCAATATCATACTACTTGTACCCATAAGTTCTGACTTTGTTATATTTCCTACAAAGATCCATCCAAGTTTAGAATCATAATCATAAGCCGCTAGTTTATCTTCTCCATTATATGTATACTCTATAGTACCTTTTTTATTTTTAAGAATTTTATTAGCCACATTAACCTTCAAAAAATTTTTATTAAAGATTTCGCCTTTATCTTTATGGATTATCATAGTACCATCATTTTGGATAACAAATACATTTCCTGTTTTCCCTATAGCTATATTATTCATAAGATTTTTAGACATATTTGTTAAATCAATAGATTGTAGTAGAATACCTTGAAACTGATTGTCAACAACTATAGGTTCTGAAATTATAATAACAGGATTCCCCGTAGTTTCACTTTTCTTAACTGGTGACATGTAAGTTTTATTATCATTTTTTGCTCCCATAAAATAGTTTATTTGTCCTAAATCCTTATTTTCAAGAGTCCCCACATTATCCACTATACACTTTCCATTCTTATCAGTTAATGCAATATTTGCATAGTATGCAAAATCACTATTAAGTTCTTTAAAAGAATTTCTAATATTATTTTTTGATACATCATCCTGCTTAGAGTCATTAATCGTTTTCACATAATCTCTTATCAAATTACTAGATGCATTCTGCTTTCCAATACTAGCCATGGTATTAATTTTATCCTGAATAGAAATCTTACTCAAATTTTCTTGTCCACTTAAAGTATCAAAGGCTGAATTCATATTTGAAACTTTAGTCTCAAAATAATTAATAGTCCCTATTATGAAAATTGGAATGAGCGCAAATGCTAGAAAATATAACATAAATTTATTTCTTAGTTTCATTAGATTCTCCCCCTTATAAACGTCTACATTTCTTATATCGAAGTTTTAAAGATAAAGTTAATATGTAATTTATTTTTTATATTATTAATTATCATTACATCAACTTTTGAAGATTTACTTAATTTAACTAAATATATAATAATGTTATATTGTGTAGAATTAAATTTTACAAATTTGTCTTTTTAAAGTTAAGAAACAAGAGTAAAGCCTTGATACATAAGCCTTTACTCTTGTTTCTCCAATTCAACACAATTAGTATTGTGTGCAATTCATGACTTTCAATCTCAATGATTATAATTTAACACCTAATCAATAATATGGTATCATATAAATTACTATATATTTAAATAAAGGTATTGATTTTTACAATGGAAGGTGAAAAATTAAAAATTATGGATAATATTATAATTGAAAAATGTAGCTTAAAAGATATAAAAAAGCTTAAAGAAATAGGAGAAAGAACATTTTATGAAACTTTTTATGATGAAAATTTAAAAGAAAATATAGAAGATTATATTGAAAAAAATTTTTCTTATGAACAGTTAGAGAATGAAATAAAAAATAATAATTCAAGATTTTATATGGTCCAAAATGATAATGAAATAATTGCTTATATGAAACTTAATTTCATTAGAAAGCAGACAAATAAAGTATATGATAAATCATTAGAAATTCAAAGAATTTATGTAGCACAGGAATATAAGAGTAAGCATATTGGTAAAAAGTTAATAGAAAAGGCTGTAAAAATAGCTAAAAGTAATAATCAAAGTTATATTTGGTTAGGTGTATGGGAAAAAAACATAAATGCAATAGGCTTCTATGAAAAGCAAGGGTTCAAAAAGTACAGTTCACATATTTTTAAATTAGGACAAGACGAGCAGATAGATAATTTAATGAAACTCATATTGTAAAATTCAATCTATAATATTCTACGATGCGAATTAATATCATAAAAACCTAGCAATTGAATAGATCGTATACATATGCTAATAATCTAGCTATAAAAAAATTCTTTGTTAAATTTTCTTTATAAACTTAGAAAGATATACTACTTATCTAGTATGTCTTTCTAAGTTTAATAATTATAAATATTAGGATTTTATTTTTAAAAATTAAGTGTATCAAAAAATAGAATTTAAAGCTTCACTTAGAATATCAATCATCTTATCAGTATCTTTTTTAGTTACTACTAAGGGTGGCATTAAGCGAATAATTGAAGATCTTGGGGAATTCAAAAGTAAACCTTTTTCTAAACACTTTTCTACAATTTCAGAACCTTTATTATATGGAACATCAAATGCAATAAGTAATCCCATCCCTCTTATATTTTTCAATTTATATATGTCTTTTAATTCATTTAATCTATTTAATATATAATCTCCTTGAATTTTAGCGTTATATATTAGATTTTCATTTATAATTTCATTAAATACAGCCATTCCTACAGCCATTCCTAAAGGTTGAGATGAATAAGTTCCCCCTTGATCTCCAGGTTCAAATATATTTAAATCTTCTTTAGTTAATAATACTGATAATGGATAACCACCACCTATTCCTTTTGCCAATGTCATTATATCTGGTTCAATTTCGTAGTGTTCATATGCAAATAATTTGCCAGTTCTGCCTACACCTGTCTGAACTTCATCAAAAATAAGTAATATACCATTTTCTTTGCATATATTGCTTATAGTTTCAACATAAGCTTTATCTGCTTTATTTACTCCACCTTCTCCTTGAATAGGTTCTAACATAATAGCACATGTTTTTGAACTTATAGAAGATTTTAGTGCATTTATATCATTAAGTGGCACATGTTTAAAACCAGGAACTTTTGGTTCATATAAATTTTCCCATATTTTTTTACCACTTGCGGACATTGTAGCAAGTGTTCTTCCATGAAAACTGTTAATCATAGTAATTATTTCATACGCTCCATTAAGAAATTTTTCACCATATTTTCTTGCAAGTTTAATAGCGCCTTCATTAGCTTCAGATCCACTGTTAGAAAAAAATACTCTATCAAAACAAGAGTTATTTGTAAGTAACTTTGCAAATTTAAGCATAGGTTCATTATAAAATGATGGACTTGCATTGATTAGTTTTTTAGATTGATTAGTAATAGCTTCAATAATAACATCCGGACAGTGACCTAAACAATTAACAGCCCAACCACCTACAAAATCAAGGTAAGATTTACTGTTAGTATCCCATAAATACATACCTTTTCCATGATCCATTACAATATTCGGACGATTTGTAGTGAACAATATTGAATTTTCATTTTCTTTTATAATATTATTAAGATTTAAATTGATTTGTTCCATTAATATCAACACCTCTTATAGAATTACAATAATTTATATAAATAATAACGACTGTATGTATGATTATACATTTTAACTAATAAATATGCAACAAATGTTTTTTATAACCAATGAAACAAATTATTAGAAATAAAAAATTGGGCAGCTGAATATTCAGCTGCCTAATTTAACAGAATTACCATTGTGTTGAGTTCATATATCATATCTAAACTTAAAATAAATATAGGTATATCGTGGAATTAACTATCTTAGTTAAAATTAAAGATAGGAATTACTTTACGTTCTTTTAGTTTTTTACAACTTGTCCAATATAATCTTTTTCTACTTGCGGAAGAAATCTTAACATAAAAGAAGATTTATAGTCAACTGTATGTATATGAGGTTGCCACAAAATAGAATCTATATTTCTCTCATCTCCGATAGATAAATCATTTTTCTCAAAATAATTAATACCGTCAAAGTATCTACTTGGTTCACTTTTACTTGATACTTTTGTTTCCCAATTTTTTAGATAAGTTTGCGGAACATAATGCTGCCTTTTTATTGCCATATAGTCACCTCTTATATTTGATGAAACAGTTATTCATTTCTATTGAGTACCTTTAAATTTTTGTATTACATTTTAATTAATATGTATTCCTTTTACTTTTCAGTACATGACACATATGCTCCCATTACCCCTAGTTACGGGTACGGCAACGATTCGTAAAAAGCAGCCATAAGACACAGTATTTCCCATAAATTAAGGATAGAGATCTGTCTTATGGCTGTTATGACGTCTACTAAGGATAATCTGAAAGAATATTTTTTTATTCTTCTTTTTGAGACTTGTTGAGATTTTCTACTATATTGTCTTTTTGTATTTTTTATACAAGACATCTATAAAATCCGAAAAATTATATTTATATCCCATAGGACCATCCCTAAATGCATCAATATATTTTTCATTTTCTGGCTTACCAAAAAAATTCCTACAAAAATTATTTCTTAATCTCTGATTGGTTAAGTTTTTAAATTCATCACTATTCAAAAGTATTTATGTTAATTCCTCTCTTAATGCCTGTCTTTCTATTTTTAATTTAGACATTTTATCCTCTATTTCATTACTATATTCTAATAAAAAATAAGCAAACACCATTTCAGGTATATCATATCTCATTTCCAAGAAATACTAATCTATTTCTATAACACCTATCATCTGACCCTGATATATACAATATCCATTTAAAGTTATAGGTTTGTCAAAGTCTTCTTCATCTATAGAATCATTATAGGCTTCTATTTTATCTTTAATGAAATTATATTCATCAGAATTATAGTTAAGATAATCGATAGTTTCTTCATATATCTTAAACGATTCTTGCTCAAATGGTATATATTCATAAAAAATAGTATCTATACCTTTTTTCTTAGCAAAATCAATTACGCCAAAAATATCACGCATTTTCAAATATAATATCTTATTTTTATTTTCATTTTCATATGAAACATTTACACAATCTATATCAAGTTCTTTGGCGTATTTTAACAATTCATCTTCTGTGTGCATATCATCCCCTCCATTTACTATATTTTAAGATATATCTATAATTGTTAGTACTACTATCTTAAATATATGCTCTTCAATATCGTAATCTCTTACAAAGATGAATTATTGCTCTGCAATATTATACCATTAAATACTATTTTCATAAACTTATAGAATACACTAATACGGACTTTATATGGAAACTATTGTAACCAGTATACAGCTCATTTTTACCTGTATATCTACATCACTCCATATTCATATTGTAGAAAAATTTAATTGAGTAAATTTTCTTCGCTGATAATTACAGTGAGAAAAATCCACCCCATGATGTAAGACGCCCAAACAACATTTTTTGCCTAAAATTACATTTTGAAAATTGAATAGTATAGTTTCTTATAATGAAAATAGTTAACTATATTATGGATTATATAGGGTAAGATGGTATAATATAATTTATACTTATCCTATATCATTTAAACTTTCTAAAAGAAGAGGTGTGTTGACATGTATGAAATAATAGATTATAAAAAAGATAATTTTTATATTACAACGGATTTTGAAAAGATAGATATTGATGTTATCTGTTCACTTCTTGAGCAATCTTATTGGGCAAATTCTCGAAAAAGAGATATAATTATCAAATCGTTGGAAAATTCATTGTGCTTTTCTTTATTTCATAAGGATAGACAAATTGGATTAACAAGGGTTATCACAGACTATGCTACATTTGCATATTTATGTGATGTTATAATTGATAAGGAATACAGACATAAAAGATTAGGGGTATGGTTTCTTGAATGTGTTTTCAAACATCCGAATTTACAAAATTTGAGGCGATGGTGTCTTGCTACAAAAGATGCACATGAGTTTTATAAAAAATTTGGATTTAAAAATTTAAGTAATCCTAAAAGCTTTATGGAAATATTTAATGGTTAGTATCAATTAAAAATTCTACAGTATTTTTGTTTGGCAAATAAATAAAAAATATCATATAATTCAAAATGGAATAATACGATATTTTTTGTCATTCAGGCAGTTAATTACTTTGACCAATAGGTTGGAGTAATGTTTTCAAAGTTATTTTATTTTTCATTGTTATCCACTCCTTTAAATTGAGAAAACCAAAGGACAATAAGGCTAATGTAAACCATAAAGCATCATCAGATGGCTATACTCCACTCATTACAGCAGTTAATTTTGAAAACTATACAGTCGTAGACCTCCTAGCAGATGTTAATGCTACTGATAAGATAACAAAGGCAAAACAGTATTAGAATATGCATGTAATCGAAACGCTGAATATGGAAGCTATGCAATTATAAAGAGTTTATTAGAACATGGAGCATTAGTAAACACTAAAACAACCAGTTTAGAAAAGCTTCTTACATTAGTAAAAGAACAAAATGTAAATATTAGTGATATTAATAAGAATTACTATAACAAGATTATAAGTATTTTAAACCAGTATAGCACTAAATAAAATATATCCAATGAATTTGCATATTTGGTGTTAGTACAAAGTTATACATTAACAAAAACGTAAAATTGCTAAGAATAGTTAGAAACTATACACAAGAATATATATAAAATAAGTCTTATATACACTATCACCTGATAATACATATAAGACTTAATAAATTTATATTTACTTGTTTAAAATCTTTATACTCTTAGCCATGGTCATTATGGTACTTTCATTATTTTTATAAAAATCTGGTTTTACTAAAGCATAAAAATCATAATGATTTCCATTCTGAAACACCATTACATGAGTAAGCTTTTTATTATTTTCATCTCCGGTGACAATAATTCCCTTAACTCCATCATCTGTTGAAAAATCATCTATTTTCTTACCTTCTGACTTATATTTTTCCTTTTCTAAATCCATATATCCATCTTGAGCCTTTTCTCCGAAGGTTCTTATATCATTATCATCCTTATAATATATTAGTGCACCATCCTGAGTTTCACTTTCTACGATGTTATTCCATTGTTTAGGATATTCTATTCTATAGGCAAATCTTGCGTTTATATAGACATTCTTTGCCGATGTATTTCCACTATTATTTGCAGTTTGCTTTGTAGTACTTACTGTATCATTTACAGATACTGACTTCATTGTCTTTTGCTGCTGTGATTTACTGGTCTTATTATTATTACAACCTAATAGACCAAACAAAATTAATAATAAAAAAATAATAATTCCCATAGTCTTTTTACTATTCAAGTGGACCACTCCTCTGAAAATAAGGCATCTAAAATAAAAACTAACTACTTATTATATTAAAAGTTATTTTACTCTAGATACCTAAATGATTAAGCTATTATCTTCTTAATTCCAAGATGCTTTAATCTAGACCACAATCGGTCCATAGTTCTTTCAGGATCTCTATAGAACTCACTGGCTCTTATCTTATGAAAAGTCCATCCAACTCTTTCAAGTGTCATTTGACTTTCATGACCTGTTTCCCACTGTTCAATTCCATTCCACTGCCCATCATCACACTCTATAGCAACTCTACTACTGTTTCCCTCTACCACAAAATCCACATTATAGTGTTTTAAATTTACTGCCGTTGTTATATTATATCCTCTTTTATTTATCATCCTAAATACTTCTTTGTGAAAATCACTTTGGAATATATATTGTTGTTTTTCCCTGCCATCATTAGCTCTACAAGGATCAAGACAATATCTTAGAAGTTTTGTCCTGACACAATCTGGATTTAAATTTTCAGTATTTATAGAGTAAAATAACCACAACTGATTTTTTGCTCTACTTACCGCAACATTAAACCTTCTTACATCACCCTCCCTGGTAAGTGCTGTAAATCTTATATTATCACCAACTACCATTGATAAAAACATTATATCCCTTTCATCGCCTTGAAAAGAATAAGCATCTCCACATATAAGCTTCCTGTTCATCATTTCCTTTTCACCAATTTTTTCTCTAACCATGTTTTCAATAATATCTGACTGGGCATCTCCAAGAAGTGATATAACCCCCATAGTCATCCCTTCATATCTTCTATCATTACAGCATTTAACTATCTGATCTGCTAATGCCTGTGCTTCATTTATATTTATATTCTTCATTTTATCCTTAAATCCATTTTCTACTTTTACCGTATTTATAGGAGAGTTAAATATTTCCTTTATCTTAGAATGTCTTAGTGGTATTATCTCTCCTGAATAGCATAAATCATTGCTAAAGCCTATGATCTCAGGTAAACATCTAAAATGTTCCCTTAGTAAAAGGCTATCCGGAAACACTCTAAGTGCTGTATTGTATAAACTTGTTTCGAGATCAAACCACTGAGAATGTGGTATTCCACTTAAATATCTATCAATAAGATTATTTATCATATCCTGATCTATACCTATTGCCTGAGGGCTTATCTGTTTATCATCCCCCACTATTACAGCTCTTTTTGCTCTATATAGAGCGCAAATAGAAAATATATCACTTTGACTACTCTCATCAAAAATTATTACGTCAAAAAGATTACTATTTAATTTTATATTCTCAATAACCTTATTGACAGGCATAATCCATACAGGTATACAATCCTTGCATATTTCCATTTCTCTCTGAGCCATACTTCTATACTTTTCTGTAAATTTCCCTTTTCCTCTTCCTATTTTCTTAACTGCCTGAAGCCAAGCATAGAGACTCCTTTTTTGAGTATCTGTGATATTAGTTATCTGATTGTACCAAGATTTCTTGGCCACCAATTCCTTTATTAAAAATTTTTCTTTGTCCTTTTCATCTTTTAATAATCTCTCTATTAGTTCCGGTCTAACCTTATGAGCCCTTTCAAGAATGCTGCTAAACTGTCTCCATTTCCAAGCCATATTCAGTTCTTTAAAATTACTTCTATTATTACTCTCATAAATCTTCATAGCAAACATAGGTACTAATCTTTGAAGTTTTTCCATATATAAATTAATTTCCTGTATATTAGCAGATAATTCTTTTAGTCTTATTACTTCCTTATAACTTTCCTTAATTTCATTTATGTCCATATTTTCAATTGCTGCTGCCAGCTTTTGAAGCTGCACCACACTATTACAAAGTTTCCTTACATTATTTATATATATCTTGTCTTCTTTATATTCATTTATATGCTTTAAACTTATTATTCCATTTTTAAGATATGTGTAGGTTTTCCCTTCATACCAATTAATTTTATTTAAAAATACCGTTTGTCCTAAAATATTTATAATTTTACTTTTTACATCCATATTCCAATCAACTATTCTACCTAAACCCTCTATACTGCTTTCCAAAGCCATCATAGAATTAACTCCAAAATTCTTTATCTCAAAACCACCATAATCTTTCATAGTACTGTTCCATAAACTCATAAGCTCATCCTGCAGAGCTAACTTTTTTATATATATATTTAATATTTCTGCTTCGTCCCTTGAAGTTATTGGCTCTGAATCCACAAAACAATTGTTAAGTATATAGGAATATTCACTATGCATAACCTTAAATACTTTAGTTATTTTACCTCTTGTCTTAATAACATTGTGTATATATTTAAAATCCAGCTTAAACTTATTGAAATCATGTATAGGAGGTACTTGTACCTTATGCACTGTAAGCCTTCTTTGAATCTCTGACAGCTCAGTTATTAAGAAATCACTTTTTACATATAAATGCTTTAATACAGGTCTCATAACCTCACTGCCATAATAGCATTTCATTACACTTTTCAGCCAGGAGCCTTCTATTTTTTTCATTTTTTTCTCTGCTACAGTTAAAATATCTATAAGTTTCTTGTAATCTATCTTTGAATCATAATCTAGTGACCAATCCTTTAAATTGTTACTATATTCATCATATCTCTCATCAATCTGTTTAAAGCTCTCTATTTTTAAGCATAAATCACTTGGGTCAGGTAATTCTGATAATATATTCATCATATTATTTACTTTAATTATATCTTGTCTTTTAATAGTATTTAAAAGATATATTAAACGTAAATACTGTTGGTCTGTAATGGGGCAATTAACCTCCATCTTTATGTCATCCTCTATCCATGAGTATTTTCTCTCATTTACTCTTACCCACTTAGCTACATCCATAAGCTTACTTATAGTTCCTTGAAATTTAAGTTTCTTCGTTTCCACACATTCAGCATCTTTTAGCTTCATGTATAAATCCTTCTGCCTATTCTTACAATTGACCAATTGTTCCCTAAGCTGCAGCATTTCTTTCTTCAAATTATCTTTATTTAGTGCAAGATTTTGTGTAATTATTCTCACAGCTTCATCTAATTCTCTAAGAGACTTTGTGTCATCACCTAGAATGCTCATGCATAGAGGTCTTATTTCTTCAGGTATCTTTTCAGCTAGAACTCTAAGGGCTCTTCCCGTTTGACTAGTTACTAAAACTCTTTTACCATGAGCTAAAAGATGACATATTAAATTTACAGTAGTATGACTTTTTCCCGTTCCAGGGGGGCCTTGTACCACTACTCCAAAATTTTCAGATAACTTTTTAACTATTTCCTTTTGCTCTTCATTACTGGATAGTGGAAACAAAAGATTCTTTCCAACATCTTTCCACTGTTCTTTTACCTTTGGAGATTCCTCTATTTTTTCTGAAGTTACAAGAGCTTCTATAGTAGGTGGAATCTCATATCCATCATCTATAGACTTTAGAATACTGGTTAATTCATTGTGCCAAAGCCTGTGATCAGTTTTTCTAATTATAATTGCTGGAGCATTAAAAAATACAGGATATTTAGACACATTTATTTCTTTTGAAGTACATATATCCTTTTGAATCTCACCATTAGGACTAATATCTGAACTCAAATAATGTGATATCTTAAGTAATAAATTTTCCATTTCACTTAAATTTCTTGGATCTAGAGAAGAATTCTCTATACCTTCCTTTATTTCTAATAATTTATCTATGTTAGGAATATTTATCCCTGAAAAAATATCAAATTCCATATTTATTTTTCTATCATAAGGTCTTAAAAGGAAAACTCCTTTTTCTGCATCAAAACAAAGCTCCATTTTAGTTGTAAAAAGAGGATGAGTAATTTTTTTATCCTCTACCTCCCAGGCAAGTATGTAGTTTCCCCAAATAATTTCAAAGTTTTCCCCACTTTTCTCTACAGAAAGATATAATTGAAAGAACTCATTGTATAAATCTTTATTACTATTATCAATATAGAACCAGTTTTCATCTTCTTCTTGATTTTTTACTAAATTCTTATCCATTGTATTTAAATTCATCTGCCAATAAGTCTTCTCATATTGATTAATATTTCTTATTACATCTTCGTCCATGTTCTTTATATTCAATAGATATGAAAACAAATTCTTTACCTTTGTCCTACAATTCATATTTATCACCTCTTAAGTTTTCTACTATTCCCACTTAGAAACTATTATACCATACTTTACCATATTTTTTTAATTTAGTTATCACCAATTTTTTCCTTAAATTTCACATAATATAATTTATTTGATATAATTATTGTCGTAATTTAACTATAAAAGAACATAATGGTGGAGGGATTGAATGATTAATGTATTAGTGGCGGAAGATGATGATCTTCAGAGAGATAATTGTGTTTAATCCTTAAGATTTTCTTGATATAATTACTTAGGCATGTGAAAATAAATAACAAGTCAAAGATGTGACGTCTATTTTGAATTATACAAGGAAACAGGTTCTGATGATAGTGGTGCTATCAGAAGGTTCTGTTGACGTAGTAGG
>NZ_BAEV01000108.1 GCF_000246895.1 Clostridium arbusti SL206
ACACGTAGTATATTTCAAACTATTAAGATTATATTTTTGAAAGAGAGTACTGAAGGTGTAAGAGAAGATATATCCCTAGAAGAAATGATTAAAAATAGAGAATTAGATATTAAAATATATAAATAAGTTGAATAAAGATAAATAATAAGTTAATATAAATCTAGTTTGATTTAAATATTACAATTGAAGGTGATTTAGTGATTAAAAGTATAAAAGATGTTATCGGATATATTGGAGAAATATATAATTCAAGGCAATTGCTTTTTAATTTAACATCAAAAGAATTAAAGTTAAAATATAGAAATTCTGTTCTGGGATTTTTATGGTCTTTTTTGAACCCAATATTAATGTTATTTGTATATACATTTGCATTTAAACTTATTATGAGGCAAGCTACACCTAATTTTACTGTGTTTTTATTATGTGGATTGCTTCCATGGAATTTTTTTGCAGCTGGAGTCATGGGAAGTACTACTTCAATAATAGGTAATGCAAATTTGATCAAAAAGGTTTATTTTCCTAGAGAAATAATTCCGTTGTCAATTATATTTTCGAATTTCGTTAATTTCGTAATAACTCTATTAATTCTATTTGTTGCAGTAATTGTATCTGGCTTACATATAGGCTTGCCACTAGTAATGCTGCCAGTTGTTTTATTATTAATATTGGGATTTACAGTTGGGCTATCTTTAATATTATCATCACTAAATGTTTTATACAGAGACATATCACATTTAGTTGAAGTAATCTTTAATTTATGGATGTATCTTACACCAGTTGTATATCCATTGACACTTTTGAACAATCATGCCGTATTTAAAAGGCTAATAATGTTAAATCCAATGACATTAGTAGTTGAATGCATGAGATCTATTTTGTATACTGATACATTCCCATATTATTTATACATATTGGCATTAATTATAATAGACTTTGTTTTAATATTCTTTGGATTCAGATTGTTTAGAAAAATAGAAGTAGTATTTGCTGAAGAAATATAATAAATAGAGAAATTATAGAAAAGGTGTTGAACATATATGTCAGTTATTGAATTTAAAAATGTAACAAAACATTTTAAAATATATCAGAATAAGAATTATTCATTAAAAGAAAAATTTTTAGCCAAAGTTTTAAATAGAGATAAGGTACAGGTACAAATTATTGATGTATTAAAAGATGCTTCATTTACAATTGAAAAGGGAGAAACAGTAGGAATAATTGGTGAGAATGGTACGGGAAAAAGTACTAGTCTTAAATTAATATCTAACATATTAAAACCCAATGCAGGCGAGATAATTGTTAATGGTAAAATTTCGTCTTTATTAGAAATAGGAGTTGGATTTCAGCCAGACCTATCAGGTAGAGAAAATGTTTATATGTATGGTTCAATTTTAGGGTTAAGTAAATCAGAAATTGATGATAGATATGATAGAATTGTGGATTTTGCTGAACTCAGAAACTTTATGGACACACCAGTTAAAAATTATTCTTCTGGTATGTATATGAGATTGGCATTTTCTGTAGCAGTAAGTGTAGATCCGGATATACTTCTTGTAGATGAAGTTTTGGCCGTAGGTGATGCAAACTTTCAAAAAAAGTGCTTAGATAAAATTCAATCCTTTAAAGAAGAAGGTAAGACTATTGTATTTGTATCTCATGATATGGGAATTGTAAAAAAGATATGTGATAGAGTTATTTTTATTAAAAAGGGTGGATTTGTTATTGAAGATACACCAGAGAGAATGATTGGATTGTATATGAAACTCTTATATTCATCTAGCGATGAAAAAGATAAAATCTCTAATGAAATAGAAGAAAAAGGTGTTGAGAAGGTACTTGAGAAGGTTGATAATGTAGATATAGATATGCATGAGGCAAAAGAGTTTTCCACTACTGGAAATCGAGAAGGAAATAAAAAATTAGAAATTTCAAAAGCATATTTCTCAGATAATGCTGGTATGGCTAGAAATGTATTTAATTCTGGTGAAGATATAAAGATAAATCTTGAAATTAAAAAAAATGTAGAAGTGGAATCTTCTATTTTATATTTTGAAATATTTAGTGAAGAGGGATGGAGACTTTCATATCATAACTGTAATCAAGATGGAATACTGATTACAGACATGAAAGATAGTAATTTTATTAGTTTTATAATACAAAATAATCCTTTTTTACATTCAAAATATTATGTATCTATAGGATTGTGTAATGAAAATAATGATGAAATTTATGATTATAGAAATAAACACTATTATTTTATAATAAATGAAGGTAATATAAAAGAAGATGGTAAAGTACAACTTAAATGTGATTGGCGTTTATAATAACGTATATGAAATAAAGAAAGTGGTGTTAATGTAGCATGGACGAAGAAAAATCAATTAGTTTTATTATAGTAAACTATAATGGTAAAGATCATTTAAAAGAGTGTTTTTCCACATTAAATAAACTTGCATATCCTAAAGATAAACTAGAGTTCATTATGGTTGATAATGGGTCTAAAGATGGGTCAGTGCAATTTGTTAAAAGTAAATATAAAAATGTAAAAATAATAAAGAACTCAATAAATGAAGGCTTTGCAAAACCAAATAATGATGCTGCAAAAATTGCTAAGGGTGATTATATAGCGTTAATAAATAATGATATGAAAATAGACGCTAATTGGATTAATGATATGTTAGAAACTTTACATAAATGTGAAGATGATAGCTATGTTTGTATAGGAAGTAAAATACTTAATTGGGATGGAAGTAAACTTGATTTCGCTGGTGGCGGAATAAGTTTTTATGGACATGGATATCAAGATGACTTTGCTATGGATATAGAAGATGCTAATAAAAAATATAATAAAGATAGAGATTTAATGTTTGCTTGTGGCGGAGCAATGATTATCGATAGAAAAGTATTTCTTTCTATTGGAGGATTTGATGAAGATTATTTTGCCTACAATGAGGATGTTGATTTAGGATGGAGATTATGGCTATTAGGATATAAAGTGAGATTTTGTCATAAAGCCATTTGTTATCATAAACATAATAGTACGTCAAAAAAACTAAAAAAGATTAATCTTGATGTTATTTCAAACAGAAATACGTTATTTACTATATATAAAAATTACTCGGAAGATAATGTATATAGAATATTATCTGCTTCATTATTGATAAAATCATATAATACTGATGCAGATACAGAGAATCAATTTACAGAAAACAAAGATATGAAAATTCAATCAGAAGTTATGCTTGAATTTACAAATAAACTATCTAAAATGAAGTTAAAAAGAGAATACATACAAAAAAATAGAAAAATTACAGATGAACAATTCATAGATAAATTTATGAATCGTGCTTATGATAATCAATTATTAAAGTTTTTATATAGAAATAATTTGTATAATAACACAATAGAAAATGTAGTTACTTCATTAAATGTAGAAAAGCAATTTGGTAAAAGAAAAAATAATATGCTTATAATTTCTAGCGATAAAATCGGAAATAAAATGGCTGGACCGGGGATAAGATATTCAGAAGTTGCTAAGCAACTATCTAATATATGTTCTATAACTCTCGCAGCACCCAATAAATGTAATTTGGATTTAGAAGAATACAATATAAACTTAGTTGAATTTAGTATTAGTAAAACAAAAGATTTAGTAGATGCCTTTAGAACAACTGATATAGTTTTAATTCAAGGTGTTTGGCTTGAACTTATACCAGAATTAAAGCAATATTGTAATGATAGAATAATAGTTGTAGATTTATACGATCCATTTACAATAGAAAATTTAGAAGTACATAAAGCAAAGGACATGCATACTAGAAATATGTTTAACAATAGTGATTTAAATGCATTGCTGAATCAAATTAGAGTGGGCGATTATTTTATATGTGCAAATGAAAAACAAAAAGATTTTTGGATTGGAATGCTTTCTGCATTAAATAAAGTTAATCCAAAAGAATATGATTTGTCAAATAAATTGGAGAAGCTAATTGGACTCGTACCATTCGGAATTAGTGAAACTGATCCTGTGCATACTAGAAGTGCTCTAAAAGAAAAAATTCCTGGTTTAAAAGAAAATGATAAAGTATTCATATGGGGTGGCGGAGTTTGGAACTGGTTTGATCCATTAACATTAATTGAAGCTATAGGGGAAATTAGTAAAACAAGAGACGATATTAAATTGTTTTTCTTAGGAGTAAAACATCCGAATCCTGATGTACCAGAAATGGAGATGCTTGCAAAAGCTTTTGAACTATCTGAAAAGTTAGGGATAAGAGATAAGTATGTAATCTTTAATATGGATTGGGTAGACTATAACGATAGGCAAAACTTTTTATTAGAATCATATTCTGGAGTAAGTTGCCACTTTGATAATTTAGAAACAAGATTTTCATTCAGAACAAGAATTCTAGATTATTTATGGGCTAGTCTTCCAATCATAGCTACTGAGGGAGATTATTTTTCACAGGAGGTAATCGATAAAAAACTGGGCATAGTTGTAAAATTTAAAGATGTTGAAAGTCTTAAAAATGCAATTATAAAAATTGTTGATGATAAAGACTTTTATAACGAATGTAAGAGCAATATAAGTGAATATAGAGAGAAATATAAATGGAATATAGTTACAGGTCCTCTTAAAGATTTTTGTAAAGATCCTATGAAGAAACAAACAGATATTATAAGCAAATCTTATAATAAAATACCTGATATTAATCAAATAATAAAAGATGATTTAGTAGGACCTATTTACGACTTCACAAGAGTGGGACAAAAATTTAAATGTAGATATCCAAATTTAACAAAAGTACAATTAATGGTTGGTACATATGCAAGACAAAATGATCATAAGATATTTTTTAAATTATATGATACTTTAACTAATACGTTAATTATAGAGAAGAAAATCGATGCTTCTGTACTTGTAGATAATTCATGGTTGGATATAGAATTTGAACCAATTTTAAACTCAGAGGGAAGACAGTTTTATTTCTATATTAAAGCAGATGAAAATGCCAGTGAGGAAAATTCCATAACAATATTTAGAAGTACTGAAGTGAAAAATAAAGGTTGTATGATGATTGATGGTTCACCGGTAGAAGGAAGTTTAACATATAGAACAGAATGTATATTTTCAGATGAACTAATTGATGAGGAAAAAGGGATTGTTATTTCAGATAATTATAATTTACCATCAAGTTCTAATACTAAAATGAATAACAAAGGTAATGAAAATCTTAACCTTGGTAATATTAGACAGATGGAAAGCAATATAAGGGATATGGAAGAACAAGTTAAAAATGTTTCAATGAATGTATATAAACTAAATAAATGGAAAAAAATGATAGATGCTAGATTTAGTAAATTGAAAAAATTCAATATTCTTGGATTTATAAGAAGTGGATCAAATAAATAGAATTTATTAAGAGGGATTTGAATATGAAAAAAGTATTATTAATAAGTCCAGATACTATAGCAAAAAAAATGACAGGACCGGGTATAAGATATTATAATTTTGCGTTGGAATTAAGTAAGCGCTTTGATGTTACTTTATATATACCAAATAGTAAAACTGATTTAAGCCTTGAGGGGAAAAAGTTTAATGTGATAAAAGGTAACAAAGTTGAACTTGAGGCTAATGCTTACAACAGTGATTCTATAATTGTGCAGGGAATAGCCTTCAGGCTATACCCTTTTCTTAAGAAAATAAAAAAACCTATAGTTGTAGACATATACGATCCAATTACACTTGAAAATCTTGAACTGAGAAAATTTATTAGTATAAATGATAGACTTACTTACCATGAAACAGATTTGGATTTAATTCTTGAACAACTTTCTCTAGGCGATTACTTTATATGTTCCAGTGAAAAACAAAAAGACTATTGGGTTGGAATGCTTGCAGCTATAAATAGAGTTAATCCTATAACTTATAGTGATGATATACAAATGAAAAAGTTAATTGGAGTTGTTCCATTTGGATTAGATAATAGGGATCCTGTAAAGACAAAACAAGTTCTGAAAGGAGTCTGGCCAAATATTAATAAAGATGATAAAGTTATAATATGGGGTGGTGGAATATGGAATTGGTTTGATCCATTGACACTTATTGAAGCCATGAATGTTATATGTAAAAAGAGAAAAGATGTAAAATTATTTTTTATGGGCATAGGGCATCCCAATATGAATTGCGATACAACGGTAGCTGAGGAATGTATAAAAAAATCTAAAGAATATGGATTGTATAATGAAAATATATTTTTTAATGATTGGGTAGAGTATTCAGAAAGACAGAATTTTCTTTTAGAAGCGGATTTAGGTGTGAGTACATATTTTAATAATTTAGAAACTAGGTTTTCTTTTAGAACTAGAATTCTAGATTATTTGTGGTGTAATTTACCTATGGTTTTGACTAAGGGTGATTATATGTCAGAATTAGTTGACAATAATGAATTAGGACTTTGCCATAGTGAAAAAGATTATGATGAATTAGCTTCTATTATAATTAATATGCTTGATGATAAAGAAATTTATAAAAAATCAAAACAGAATATTAACAGTGTAAAAGAACAATTCAAATGGAAAAATGTAGTAAAACCATTGGAGGAATTTTGTGAAAACCCTTATATATCTAATGATAGAATAAAAAAGGTTAAATTGTTTTATAGACCAAATGGACTAATAAAATACTATCTTATTAGAGTAAAATCTAAATTAAAAAGATTGATAAAAAAAATTCTTAGATTTAAATAATATATTATAAGTGAATTAAAAAGTAGGTTAATAATTATGATGTGTGAGAAGAAAAACTTAAAATATTCAAACAGAATATTAAAATATAGATATGTTATAGGATTAGTTATTTTTATTATATTAGTTTTATTTAAGATTCATGGAAGTTCTATAGGCGAATGGCAAAATTTTGTAACAACAAATGTGGAAAAAAACTATAAAACTAATTTGTTTGGTAAATCTAGACCAATAAGAAGCGATGAATGGAACGTTCAAACCCCATATTTTTTAGCACAGTCAATGAGTAATGATAAATTTCCGGTAATCAATAAAAATATAACTCCTTCTGGTCAAAATATGATTATCAGCTATAATGCTCCTGTAAAAGATATTTCGATATTAGCTAAGCCATTTAATTGGGGATTTCTACTTTTAGGAAAAGACTATGGATTATCTTGGTATTGGTGTATGAAAATTATATTGCTTTTTTTATTATCTTTTGAAGTTTGTATGATAATAACTAAGCAAAATAAAATGGTATCTATATTAGGTGCCTTTTGGATAACTCTTTCACCATCTGTTCAATGGTGGTTTATGCAGCATGTTGGTGATTTGGTTTTTTATATGGAAGCCATAATAGTAACATTTTATTATATAATTAAAAATTTCAACAGGATAAAATTGAAAATTATCTTTAGTTTGTTATTTTCATTGTCCTGTGTGGGATTTGCATTAGTAGTATATCCAGCTCTTCAAATACCATTGGCATATTTATGTATTGCTTTTATGATACTTATAGTTACTGATTATAAGTATAAGATCAAGTTTAAATTTACGGATACAATTATCTTAATAGCTACAGTTATGGTTATTTTATTGATGTTGCTTCATGTAATAATAATATCAAAAGAGGATATAAAAATTTTATTGTCAACTTCATATCCCGGTAAGAGAATAAGTACTGGGGGAGATCTAACATTTTATTTTATTAATCTTTATCTCACAAATATTTTTTTACCATATAAGGATATAACATTTTTAAATAACTGTGAAGTAAGTTCTTTTATTAATTTTCTACCTGTTGTTATTTTAATATTGCCAGTGTTAATAGACAAAAAAAGTAGAAAATTTAAAATATGGAATAACGTTTTTATGTTTTATACTTATAGAAATTTTTTATATGTTATTTAAAATACCAACAATAATTGCTAAAATTACTCTCTTATCTTATGTTACTGGATATAGAATGATGATTGTATATGGTATAACATCTGTATATTTAAGTATTTGGGCTTTGTCTGTACTTTCAAAGTCAAAGTACATAAATAAAGTATATAGTATTTTTGTATGTATATTAATTACATTTTTTTATTATATTTCTGTAATTAATTCACCTATGAAATCCTATGTTTCATTTAAATATTATATTATATTATTTATAGCTTTATTTATATTAAATTATCTTTTAACTCAAGGAAAGAAAAAATTATTTTCAGTAATTATGCTGATAGTTATACTAATAGCAGGAGCTACTGTAAATCCTATTGCTAGAGGAGTAGGAGCAATCTATAATAATTATTTATCATATAAGATGCAAGAGATAAGAAAAGTTGATCCACAAGCATATTGGATTAGTGCAAATGATCCAGCAGGATCTTTTATGGGGACTTTTTTATATACAAATGGATTAAAAACTGTTAATGGCACAAATTTTTATCCTGATTTAAATAAATGGTATAAAATTGATGAAAAGAAAAAGTATCTTGATATTTATAATAGATACGAGCATATAACTGTTAATATAACAAATAAAAAAACAGATGTGAAGTTATTGTATCAAGATAGTGTAGAGCTTAATTTAAATGTAGAAGATTTAAGGAAATTAAATATAAAGTATATTCTAACTAAAGATGATTTAACCAAATATAATGAATATGAACATACATCTTTTCAATGTGTGTATTCAAAAGACAAAGATGGTTATTACATATTTAAAGTTTTATATAAATAAAAGATTTTTATTTAATTGGAGATGAAAAAATTATGAAGATTGCTATTTTAATTCCATGTTACAATGAAGAATTAACTATAAGTAAGGTGATAGAAGATTTTAATAGAGTTTTACCAGAATCAGATATATATGTATATGACAATAACTCAAAGGATAAGACATCAGAAATAGCACTTAAAAGTGGAGCAATAGTTGTAAAAGAACCACGCCAAGGTAAGGGAAATGTGGTAAGAAGTATGTTTAGAGATATAGATGCTGATTATTATGTAATGGTTGATGGTGATGATACCTATCCAGCAAAATTTGTAAAGGAGTTATTAAAACCTGTTATATCGGGTGAGGCTGATATGACTATTGGAGATAGGTTATCTAATGGAACTTATACTTTGGAAAACAAAAGAGCTTTTCATAACTTTGGTAATAACCTTGTTAAGAGTTTAATAGGAAAACTTTTTAAAAATGATATAAATGATATTATGACTGGGTATAGAGCTTTCAATAAATTTTTTGTTAAAACTATGCCAGTATTAAGTGAAGGATTTGAAATTGAAACTGAGATGAGTATACACGCTTTAGATAAAAAGTTTTTATTAAAGGAAATACCTATAGATTATAGAGATAGACCAGAGGGAAGTAGTTCAAAATTAAATACATATGTAGACGGAATAAAGGTTATAAAAACAATTATATCGCTTTTTAAAGATTATAAGCCACTACCTTTTTTTGCTATATTGTCATTAGTTTCATTTATTATTGGTTTGCTAGTAGGGATTCCTGTAATTACAGAATTTATTGAAACAGATTTTATTACTAAGTTACCTTCTGCTATATTAGCATTAGGATTTGTTTTAACTGCTATATTGCTTTTAACAAATGGATTTATATTAGACACTTTAGTAAAACAAAATAAGCAAAATTACGAATTGTTTTTAAATACATTTAAAATGAAAAATAAAGTTGATGGTAATAAAAATGAATAATATAATTAAATCTTTAAAAAAAAATAAGATTGGAATAATCTTAATATTGATTTCAGCTCTTTTTACTACTAGTGGTCAATATTTCTGGAAAATATCGTATATGCATAATATGATATTTATTTTAATGGGTTTTATTTTCTATGGAATAGGTGCAGTTGGTATGATTGTAGCATTTAAGTATGGAAGTTTTTCAGTAATACATCCTATGATGAGTATGAGTTACATTTTTATTGTAGTACTTGGATATTATTTTCTTAATGAAGTAGTAAATATTGAAAAAATCATAGGCCTTATGTTAATCATGTTAGGAGTTGTTTTAGTAGGTGTTGGTGATGAATAGATTCTTATTAATAGTAATAATTATTATAATGACTTTACTTGGATCTTTTGGAGGGTTTTTCTTCAAAAAATCAACTGATGGAACTACAATATTATCTATACTTAAAAACAAATTTTTATACATTGGAGGAATTGTATATTTAGGTAGTGCTATTTTGAATATTATAGTACTTAAATATATGCCATTATCTGTAGTATTACCAATGACAGCTATTACATATATATGGTCTATGATTATTTCTAGATTTGTTTTAAAAGAGAATATTACCTTATTTAAAATATTTGGAATGATGGCTATAATTAGTGGAGTTGTACTTATTGCTCTTTCTTAAAGAGAAAAGACATATATATAATGGTTTCTGTGATAATATTATGGAATCTTTAATAATTTTATAAAATAGAAATGGAGCTATATAATTAAAATGAGTATATTAATTAGAAAAATTAACTTAGAAAAATTATATGTCATTTTCAGTTTGATATTTGGTATTGCGTTTGTATTTTCAAATGGTCCATTTCAATCTCCAGACGAATATACTCATTTTCGTAGAGCATATCAAATATCAGATGGCAATATTTTAGGAGAAAAATTTCACAATAAAAGTGGTGCATTTATTCCCAAAAGTATAGATGATACTGTCATTAAAGTTTCCGATGGGATTCCTGGCAATGTAGATAAAAAAGTAAACATTAATAATTTATTAGAAGCTTTTAATATGCCACTTGATTCTAAAAATAAAATTTTTATATCATCTCCAAATACTTTAACATATCCACCAATAGCATATATACCTCAAAGTATTGGGATATCATTTGGTAAAAAATTAAATTTATCTCCTTTAATATTAATGTATTTAGGAAGAATGTTTAATTTATTTTTTTCTTGCTTAGTAATACTTTTATCTATGAAGATTATACCTTGTAAGAAAAATCTGATTTTTTTATTTGCATTAATGCCTATGGTATTATATCAATCTGCATCGTTGTCCGCTGATGGGGTAACAAATTGTATGGCAATTTTTACAGTAAGCTATTTCATGAGATTATTTTCTGACAATACAAAAAATATTATAAGTAAAAATATAGTTACAATGTTTTTATTGATTTGTATATTATCACTTACTAAAGGAATGTATTTTTTATTTTCCTTTTTATACCTTTTAATTCCTAAAAATAAGTTTAAGGATAAAAAACAATATTTTATGATAGGATTAATTATTATAATTACCCCCTTAATTTTAAATGTAATTTGGTCATTACTCACTACAAATACTTTGGCTACTAATAGTAATGCTTCTGTAAATGGACAAATAAATTATATATTACATAATCCATTGTCATATATAATGATATTTTTTAAAACATTGATTCATAATGGAACATTTTATCTTAAAAGTTTTATTGGTACTTTAGGATGGCTTGATACTGACTTGCCATTGCTACTAACAATTACATATTATATATTATTAATTATAGCGGCTATAGTTAATAATGAAAAAAGAATATTCAATTTCAAGAGTAGAGTTGTATTTATATGCTTATTTTTATCAATAACTACTTTAATTTTTACTGCATTATATATATCATATACTCCAGTTGGTAAGTATCAAATTGATGGTGTTCAAGGTAGGTATCTTATACCAATAGCATTATTATTAATTTTGCCGTTAGAAAATTTAAAAATTAAAATAAAAAGATTTAATGTAATTAGTGTGCTTTATTCATTATCTGTTCTCATTTGTACAGAATATATTCTAATTAATAGGTATTTTATTAAATAATGATTAAAGGCAGAGAAATATAAAATTAAATATTTCTCTGCCTTTGTTTTATTTGTCATTTGTAGATTTTTTCTCACCATATGCTCTTTTTTCAATTATATATTTAGGTCTAGATTTAACTTCATTATAAATTTTACCTATATATTCTCCAATAACACCTAAGCATAAAAGCTGTATTCCTCCAATCATCCATATAGAGCACACAATGCTAGTCCAACCAACAACAGTTTTCCCTAAAAACTTCATTATCAATGAGTACATAAGAAATAAAGTGCTAATTATGAAGATTATGCTACCTATGGCTGTAATTATTCTGATTGGTTTTATACTAAAAGATGTAATTCCATCAAAAGCAAAATTTAGCATTTTTTTTAATGGATATTTTGATTCACCAGCAAAACGCTCATTTCTTTCATATACAACTATTGATGATTTGAAACCTATTAAGGGAATAATACCTCTTAAAAAAAGATTTACTTCTTTAAATTGGGAAAGTGCTTCTAATGTCCTTTTGCTCATTAGTCTATAATCTGCATGATTAAAAATAATATCTACGCCTAAAGCTTTCATGAATTTATAAAATGATTCTGCCGTAAAGCGTTTAAGGAATGTATCCTTTTCTCTTTTGGAGCGTACGCCATAAACTATATCATTTCCTCTATAGTATTCTTCAACAAATTTATCTATAACATTTATATCATCTTGCAAATCAGCATCCATAGATATAGCAATGTCTGCATGTTCTTTAGCATCCATTAATCCTGCTAATAATGCATTCTGGTGACCTCTATTTCTTGATAATTTTAATCCTATAAATAAATCATCATTTGTATTTAAATCTTCTATTATATCCCATGTAGTATCTTTTGAACCATCATCTATAAACAGTATTTTACTATTACTAGAAATATAATTGTTAAGAATCATAGTTTTAATTTTTTATTTAATCTTTTAGCAGTTTCTCTTAATACACTTTTTTCATTGTAACAAGGAATTACTAAATATAATATTTTATATTCCATTTTTTCCCTTTCTGTTTAGTGTTATAAATACTGAAAAGTTTAATTTTATAAATAATAACCTTAAAGCATCACTAATAATTATACTTCAATATTTTTAATGTGTAAATAATACCCATATGCCTGTTAATAAAATTTTAATCATATACATTCTACAACAAATTGACTATTACAAATGTAAATGTTAATATAAAATTATGTCAAAAATATACACATTAATTCATGAAATTTGTTTAGTTAAACTTTATTATACTACGTGT
>NZ_BAEV01000107.1 GCF_000246895.1 Clostridium arbusti SL206
CTTGCTTCAATAATAATGATATTTCTCTAGAATAAAAGGTTTTCATTTTGAAGAAAAACAAATAATCATTTTAACAACATCACCTTGATATCTAGCTTAGTAGTAATAAATACTATATAATAAACTAGAGGTGATATATATGGACAATACTGATGATAAAAATTTAGATACTCTTGTTTCTGAAATTACTGAATTTAATGAAATAACTCTTGCTGATATTCCAAACATAGATTTGTATATGGATCAAGTCACTACTTTATTTGAAAATAAACTTTATCCTCTTAAAAGAAATGAAGATGATAAGATAATGACTAAAACCATGATTAATAATTATGCTAAAGCCAAAATTTTTCCGCCTGTAAAAAGTAAAAAATATACTAAGGAGCAAATAATTTTACTATCTCTAATATACAACTTAAAACAGAGTTTGTCATTAGCTGATATAGGAAAAATTTTTAAACCTGTAGCCAAAGATATGACAGAAGAAAATAAGGAACTTATTTCTGTGGAAAACTTATATGATACCTTTTTGGAACTGAAAAAAGAAGACGAAAATAATTTTAATGAGCATTTTTACAAGCTTTTGGATAGAACTAAAAGCAAACTTAAAAATCTAAAGAATGGTGAAAACATTAATAATGAACTAATACTAATGGTACTAAACCTTATAGCTGAAGCTAATATGAATATACGAATGTCGCAAAAGATAATAGATAATTTTTTAAATGAAAAGAAATAGTATTCAGAATTGTACTGAATACTATTTTTATAATTAAAATTAAATTTCTACATAATAAGATACTATCTATAAAGAGTTCCTATGTCTTTTCTACAATACATACCATCAAAATTCACATTTTTAATGTCAGCATATGTGTTTTTAATGGCCTCATCTAATGTATTACCTGTAGATACAATGGACATAACTCTGCCCCCTGAAGTCTTTAAAGAATCTTCTTCATATTTAGCTCCTGCTATAAATACTTTATTTTCTGCACCTTTAATATTAATGATTTTTCCTGTTTCATAATTACTAGGATAACCTTTAGAAGCCAGCACTACGCAGCAAGAACTACCTTTTTTCCACTTAATTTCTGTTTCTTTAAGTTTACCATTTACTGCATTTAGTATGATTTCAGTTAAATCACTTTCTAAAAGTAGAAGTACTGCCTGAGTTTCAGGATCACCCATTCTTACGTTGTATTCTAGTAAATATGTACCTTTTTTAGTTATCATAAGTCCAAAGAAAATAACACCACAATAGTCCATGTTCTCTTCTTTTATTCCATAAAGTGTAGGCTTTAACATAGTCTCATTAAACTCTTCAAGTACACTTTCAGTGCAATAAGGATTTGGAACTATGGCACCCATTCCACCAGTATTAGGTCCTTTATCTTCATCAAAAATCTGCTTGTGATCTTTAGCTGATATGAAAGGAATTATAACATTTCCATCCGTAACAGAAAGTATAGATGCTTCTACACCGTCAAGGAATTCTTCCATAACTACTTTTTTGCCAGATCCCTTAAATACATCATTTATCATGAATTCTTTTAACGTATCTTCAGCTTCCTTCTGAGTATTGCATATAACTACACCTTTTCCTGCAGCAAGTCCGTCTGCTTTGACAACTACTGGATAGTCACATTTCTTTGAATAATCAAGTGCTTCTTCTACCTTATCAAACACCTCATAAGCAGCTGTTTTAACTCCATACTTTTTCATGAAAGCTTTTGAGAAAGCCTTGCTTCCCTCTAATTCAGCAGCATATTTTGATGGTCCAAATATCTTTAGTCCATTTTCCTTAAATACATCTACAATACCTTCTACAAGCTTTGCCTCTGGTCCAACTACAGTTAAATCTATATTTTCCTCTTTTGCAAAATTTAACAATTCATCTATGGTTTCTAAATTTACATTAACACATTTATTTTCAAGATGAGTTCCACCATTTCCTGGTGCACAATAAATTTTACTAACAAGAGGGCTTAATCCCATCTTCCATGCTATAGCATGTTCTCTACCACCATTTCCAATAACTAAAACCTTCAACTTCTCACTTCCTTAAAAAATAATATTTAAAATAACAAAATTAAATGAAAGATTACTCATGGTTGATTTGGAAAAAATTACACCCCAGGGGTGAATTGAAATTGCTTACAATTAGTGTTTAAAATGCCTTATACCTGTAAGTACCATTGCTATGCCATGCTTATTACATGCATCAATAGAATCCTGATCTCTTATAGATCCACCTGGTTGTATTATTGCCTTTATGTTATGTTTAGCAGCTACTTCTACTACATCACCAAATGGGAAAAAGGCATCTGATACAAGTAGTGTACCATCTTTTGCTCTATCAAGTGCTTCTATTGTTGGCCATATTCTATTTACCTGTCCGCCGCCAATTCCCTTAGCCATTCCGTCTTTAACAACTAATATAGCATTTGATTTAACATATTTTACTACCTTCATACCAAACAGAAGTTGTTTTAATTCTTCTTCTGTAGGTTTCTTTTCTGTTACATATTTTAATTCATCTATAAGCTTATCATCAGAACTTTGTACTAAAATCCCACCATCTACTTTAGCATATTCTCTAGTGTCCTGTGGTTTATGAGTTGCCTTTATAACTCTTAGATTTTTCTTTGTCTTTAGAATTTCTAGTGCAGCTTCATCAAAATCAGGGGCTACTACTATTTCAAGAAATATCTTTACAAGTTCCTCTGCTGTTGCTGCATCTAATTTCTTGTTAACAGCAACTATACCACCAAATATAGATGTAGGGTCACATTCAAAGGCACGAACATAGGCATCATGAATATTGTCAGCTATAGCAGCACCACAAGGTGAATTATGCTTTAATGCACAACACATAGGATCTTCGAATTCACAAGCCACTTTCCAAGCTATATCCATATCTTTTATATTATTATAAGAAAGCTCTTTACCATTTAACTGCTGAAAGTCCTTCATAGCACCCTTTGTAGATGTGGATACATAATAAGCAGCACTCTGATGAGGATTTTCACCATACCTTAGATCCATAGATTTCTCATAGGACATGTTAAGATATTCAGGATATTCTTCATCTCCAAGCAAGAATTTACTTACAGCAGCATCATAAGCAGCCATTAAATTAAATACTTTACCAGCAAATTTTCTTCTATTTTCAAAATCCACTTCACCATTTTTATCTATTTGATCCATAACATTTTCATAGTCTTTTGTATCAGTTAATACAACTACATCTTTAAAATTCTTAGCAGCTGCCCTTATCATAGTGGGACCGCCAATATCTATAAACTCAATTTTCTCTTCAAAAGTTAAATCTTCTTGAACCTTATCAAAGAAAGGATAAAGATTAACTACTACTAAATCAATGGGTTTGATTCCATTCTCTTTGATTACCTTCATGTGCTCAGCGTTTTCTCTTATAGCAAGTATTCCGCCATGGATTTTTGGATGTAATGTTTTTACTCTACCATCAAGCATTTCTGGGAAGCCTGTAACTTCTTCTACTTCAGTTACAGCTATGTTATTTTCTTTAAGATATCTATATGTACCCCCAGTAGAAATTATTTCCACACCTTTTTTAATAAGAAATTTAGCTAAATCTAATACTTTATCTTTATTGTATACACTAATTAATGCTCTTTTAATCATATATTTAACTACCTCCATAAATATTTTACAAAATTTATCTATTGCTTCATATAGGAATAACTGTTTATGAGATAATATAGGGCATCATAAAAGAAATAACCAGTATAAATATACTCAATCTACCTTCTTTTCAGATGCCCTATTTATTTATTATATCTTATCTTGAAATTAATTATTCTCTGTAAACACTTTTCTTTCCTGAACCTTAACCTTATTTTCCGATATAAGCTTAATAGCCTCTGGAAGTGCTTCATGCTCTTTTTCAAGAACTCTTTTCTGTAATATTTCTGCAGTATCTTCTGCAAATACCGGTACAGATTTTTGTATTATTATTGGTCCTGTATCCGTTCCCTCATCTACAAAATGTACTGTACAACCAGAAACTTTAACACCGTAATTTATGGCAGCTTTATGTACATTTAAACCGTACATTCCCTTACCACAAAAGGAAGGTATTAACGAAGGATGAATATTTATTATTCTATCTTTAAACTTCTTTAATAAATCACCTTTTAAAATTGAAAGAAAACCAGCTGTTACTATTAAGTCTACATCTTTTTCTTCCACAACTTTTAAAATTTCATCAGATAATTTATCACCGTATTGCTTTTTTCCTAAAGCTATAGCATATATATGATTTTCTCTAGCTCTTTCTATTCCATAGGCTTTTTCGTTGTCACTAATTACTATTTCAATTTTGCAATTTATAAATCCTGATTTAACATTATCAATTATAGATTGCAAATTTGTACCACCGCCGGAAATAAGTACTGCTATTTTATACATACACCTTTGCCTCCTGCTTCAACGTGACCAATTTCAAAGGCTTCTTCTCCATCTTCTTTTAATGCTTCTATTATTTTATCTTTATCTTCTTTTTTTACACATAATACGAAGCCAATACCCATATTGAAAGTATTGTACATATCATCTTCTTTAACTCCAAGAGACATTAAATATTTAAATATTTCTGGAAGTTCATAGCTATCCTTATTAATTATAGATGCAAAATCTCCCTTAAACATTCTTGGTATGTTTTCATAGAAACCACCACCAGTTATATGTGCCATGCCTCTTATTTCAAACTTTTCCATAAGTTTCAATATAGGTTTTACATATATTTTTGTTGGCTCAAGAAGAACTTCCCCAATTTTTTTACCATTAAAATCTATATCTATATCAGGTACTAATTTTCTTACAAGTGAAAAACCGTTACTGTGAACACCTGAAGATGCAATTCCAATAAGTACGTCTTTATCTTCAATTTTACTTCCATCTATAATTTCATCTTTTTCAACTATACCTACTGAGAATCCTGCTAAATCGTAGTCTCCATCCTTATAAAAACCTGGCATTTCAGCTGTTTCTCCACCAATTAGTGCACTAGCTGCTTGCATGCAGCCCTCAGATACACCTTTTACGATTTGCGAAGCAGTTTCAGCTGCAAGTTTACCACAAGCCATATAGTCTAGAAAAAATAATGGTTTTGCACCATGACATAAAATATCATTTACACACATAGCAACACAGTCAATACCAACTGTATCATATTTTTTCATTTTAAATGCTATAGCAAGCTTCGTTCCCACACCATCTGTACCAGAAACAAGCACAGGATTTTTATAATTACCTAGAGCAAACATTCCGGCAAAGCTACCTAAATTGTTCAAAACATCTTTTGTATAAGTTTTCTTAGCATAATTCTTTATTTTGCTTACAGTTTCATAGCCTTCTTCAATATTTACACCAGCGTCCTTATAAGTTACCATCAGTACACAACCTTTCAAAATTATACTTCAAATCTCTCTTTTTCAACTTCCATTGGTGCTGATACAGGATATACTCCCTTTAAACATCCAAGACAAAAATTATTTTTCTCACCTAAACTCTTTAAAAGTGAATCTATACTTAAATACGCAAGACTGTCTGCACCTATAAATTCTCTTATCTCTTCTACAGTCTTATTTCCACCTATGAGTTCATTTCTAGAAGCGATATTTATTCCAAAATAGCAAGGATATTTTATAACAGGAGAAGACACTCTAAAATGAATTTCCTTTGCTCCTGCTTTTCTAAGTATATCTACCAATTTTTTACTTGTAGTTCCTCTTACAATGGAATCGTCTATTATAACTACTCTTTTTCCTTCAATATTCACCTTCAAAGGATTTAATTTTACGGCAACAGCCTTTTCTCTAAGTTCCTGAGTAGGTGATATAAAAGTTCTTCCTACATATCTATTCTTTATAAGCCCTATACCATAAGGTATTCCTGAAGCCTTTGCATATCCTGTAGCTGCTGCAAGTCCTGAATCCGGTACACCAATTACTATATCAGCTTCTACAGGGGCTTCTTTGTAAAGTTCTTCTCCTGCAAGTTCTCTTGAGTTGTATACACTTATTCCATCTATAACACTATCTGGTCTTGCAAAATATATATATTCAAAAACACAAGTTTCACATTTAGTCTTTTCTGCGTAATTTATGCTTTTTATTCCTTCTTTGTCTATTATTACAATTTCACCTGGGTTTACATCTCTTACAAATTCAGCTCCCACTGCATCAAGTGCACAGGTTTCTGAACACATTATATAACTATTGTCATCAAATTTACCTATACAGAGAGGTCGTATACCATTAGGATCTCTAACTCCGATTAATTTATCCTCTGTTAAGATAACAATGGCAAAAGAACCTTTAATGGCTTGAATTGCATCAACCACAGCATTTTCTACACCTTTTTTTGCATTTTTAGAAATTAACTTCAGTACAACTTCAGTATCTATTGAAGTTTGGAACGAAGTCCCGCCATACTGCAATAGTTCTCTTATAATATCAGTATTTACAAGATTTCCATTATGTGCAACGGCAATAGAACCTAATTCAAAACTACTAACTATAGGCTGAGCATTATTAGCACAACTTCCACCTGTAGTAGAATATCTTACATGACCAATAGCTGCATTTCCAATCATTTTATCTAAGCTATCGTTATCAAACACATCTGTTACAAGTCCCATACCCTTATGAACATCTATATTACCCTCATTGCAAACTGCAATACCAGCACTTTCCTGACCTCTGTGTTGAAGCGCATATAGTCCATAGTATGTTAAATGTGATACATCTATATTTTTATTTGAAAAGATTCCAAAAACACCACATTCTTCTTTTAATTTATCTTGCTCTAAATCTATCACAGTAAACTCCCTCTCTTAAAAAAATTATTTTCCTGCGATTCTCTTTAATATTTCAACATAGGCTTCTTTTACATTTCCCATGTCTCTTCTGAATCTATCTTTATCAAGTTTTTCATTAGTTGTTGCATCCCAAAGTCTGCAAGTATCTGGAGATATCTCATCTGCTAATAGTATTTCTCCATTAGAAGTTTTACCAAATTCTAATTTGAAATCAATAAGTTTAATATTTTGTTTCAAGAAAAATTCCTTAAGTATTTCATTTACCTTATCAGTCATTGCATATATAGTCTTTAATTCTTCAAAAGTTGAAAATCCTAAAGCAACTGCATGAGTATCATTTATTAGTGGATCATCATAATCATCATTTTTATAGCAAATTTCAAATACTGTAGTCTTAAGTGGACTTCCCTCTTCAACACCAAGTCTCTTAGCCATACTTCCTGCTGCTACATTTCTAACTATAACTTCTAGTGGAACTATATCAACCTTTTTGCAAAGTTGTTCTCTATCATTTAGTTTCTCTATAAAATGTGTTTTTACACCATGTTTTTCTACAAGTTCAAATAACATTGAAGTTATGCTGTTATTTAATTCACCTTTATCTTCAATCTGACCTTTTTTTACTCCATTGAATGCTGTGGCATCATCTTTATAATAAACTATAACCTCGTCTGCTTTATCTGTAGCATATACCTTTTTTGCTTTTCCTTCATATAACAATTCTTTTTTTGCCATTATAGATCCACTCCTTCTTCATTTTCACTTATAAATTTACTTTTCATATCTTTTCTATATTGAATTAATTTTTCTTTTAAATCTGGATATTTTAAAGATAGCATCTGAACTGCTAACATTCCTGCATTGTAGCTGTTATTAATTCCCACTGTAGCTACTGGAATTGATTTTGGCATTTGAACTATAGATAAAAGTGAGTCCAAACCGTTAAGTGCGGCATTTATTGGTACTCCTATTACTGGCAATGTAGTATGGGATGCAATTACGCCTGGTAAATGTGCTGCAAGTCCTGCCCCTGCTATTATACAATCGAAGTTTTCAGCTTCTAATGTTTTAATTACCTCAGCTAATTTTTCTGGAACCCTATGGGCAGATAATATATGAACTCCATATTCAATATCGAATTCTTTAAGTGCTTTAGCGGCACCCTTCATCTTGTCCACATCTGATTTACTTCCAAAGATTATTGCAACTTTCATTTATAAATCCTCCTATATTCCTTATGCTGGACTAAACAAATTTAATTGTTTTGTTCTTTGCATACTTTATACTATCCTAAGTATTATTTTTTATGTAATAAGGCACATTCAAATAAATAACTAGTCAGTATGCTAGTCTATTTTGAATCTCACCGCGTCAACAGAACCCTAAGATAGCTAACTATCTTAGGAACCTATTTCCTTGTTGACTTCAAAATATACGTCGCATCTTTGTCTTGTTATTTATTTTCATATGCCTAAGCTCTTTTTTAAGAACTCAGAAGACTTTTTTATATATTTTTTAAAATTTAAGACGCTCTAAAATGAAACAGGGTAAATTCATTGTAGAGCGTCTTAATAGAGAGAGTTGAAAACTTCAACTCTCATCTTTATAAATTTACCCATAGTAAAAGATTTATTGTATTAATAAATATGGAGTTAAAAATAAATTAATAGTATTAACTCTATAAAAATTTCAACATATTGTGGTCTTTTGTAGAAACTCCTGAACCTTATCATCAGGAATATATGGATACATATTCAATTTTACAATTGGTCGCAAATAAAATACTAACACTAGGTTTATAAAAAGTCAATGCATTTATAAATTTATTCAATATAATATTCGTATATATAACGTATATTAACCATTTTTTAGTATTATTCATTCGTTATATTCTCTTATTTAAAGTATTTCACACCAGATTCAAATATCTTTTGATCCTTATTACCAGGTATATTTCTTGCAATATTACTTCCTACTCTCTCACTATGACCCATCTTACCTAGTATTCTTCCGTCTGGGCTAGTTATACCTTCAATGGCCTGCATTGATCCATTTGGGTTGAATTCAATGTCATAAGTAGGTTTACCTTCAAAGTCTACATATTGAGTTGCAACTTGACCATTTTCAAAAAGCTTTTTAATTACAGTTTCTTTTCCAACAAATCTTCCTTCTCCATGAGATACTGGTATTGTATATACCTCATTACAATTAACTTCACTAAACCATGGTGACTTTGTAGAAACTATCTTTGTCTCCACCATTTTGGATACATGTCTTCCTATATTATTATAAGTAAGTGTAGGACATTCTTCATCAATGTCTCTTATTTCTCCAAAAGGTACAAGTCCCAATTTAATCAATGCCTGAAATCCATTGCATATACCTAGCATTAGTCCATCTCTCTCTTTAAGAAGCTTCATTATACTTTCTGCAATTTTAGGATTTCTTAAAACTGAAGCAATAAATTTACCAGAACCATCTGGCTCATCTCCTGCACTAAATCCTCCTGGAAGCATAATCATCTGTGATTTATCAATTTCTTTAGCTATATAATCTACAGATTCTTTTATAAGCTCTGGAGTTAGGTTTTTAAATACTTTAACGCTGCATTCTGCTCCTGCCTTTTCAAAAGCTCTAGCTGAATCATATTCGCAGTTTGTACCTGGGAATACCGGTATAAATACTCTTGGTTTTGCATACTTTATTGTAGGTGATTTTGTATTTCTATTATCATAGACACTATCTTCTATTTTATCACTGCTTACCTCAGTTTTTGTTGGGAATACTGACTCTAAAGGTTTTGACCATTGATTCAATAATTCATCTATATCTAAAGTAATCTTTTCATAGTTAATAACAGCTTTATTATTTGTCTTTCCTAAAACTACATACTTAACTCCATCCATAATCTTTTTAACATTTTCTTCTTTATCAATTTCAAGAATTATTGATCCATAAGATGGCTGAAATAAAAGTTCTTCAGAAACATTTTTATTAAAGGTAATTCCTATTTTATTTCCTAGTGCCATCTTTGTCACAGCTTCAGAAACCCCACCTTGCTTTACCGTATAAGATGAAAGTACTCTATTTTTCTCAATTAATTTTTGAATCTTTTTATAGTTATCTTTAAGTACTCCAAAGTCTGGCAATTCATTTTCGTCTCTTACTGCTTCAACTAAAACAACAGTATTATCTGATCCCTTAAATTCTTGAGATACTACCTTATTTGCATCCACTACATCTACAGCAAAAGTGACTAATGTAGGTGGCACATCCATATCTTTAAAGGTACCTGACATACTATCTTTTCCACCTATAGCAGGTATTCCAAACATCTTTTGAGCATGATAAGCTCCAAGTAATGCTGCAAGAGGTTTTCCCCATCTTTCAGGTTCTTTGCCAAGTCTTTCAAAATACTCTTGAAGAGTAAGTCTTATGCTGTCATATTTACCACCACAAGCTACTACCTTTGCCACAGCTTCCACTACTGAATAAACTGCTCCATGGAAAGGACTCCAACTTGATAAATTAGGATTATACCCATGAGCCATAATAGTTGCGGTATTGGTTTCTCCCTTTAAAACTGGCACTTTAGCTATCATAGCTTCTGAAGGAGTCATCTGATATTTACCACCAAATGGTAAGAATACACTACCTGCCCCTATAGTGCTATCAAATCTTTCCACAAGTCCCTTTTGACTGCACACATTTAAATCCTTTAAAACTGATAACCATTTTTTCTTTACATCTTTTACTTTTTCAGATTTATCAAAGTAATTTAAAGATTTCTTTGGTTTTTTAACATATACATCTACATTTTGTCTTACACCATTTGTATCTAAAAAGTCTCTGCTTATATCTACTATATAGTCATTTCTCCATCTTAATTTTAATCTTCTATCCTCAGTTACTACAGCTACCTTAGAAGCCTCTAAGTTTTCTTCAAGAGCTAGTGCAACAAATTTATCTGCATACTTTTCTTCTACAACTACTGCCATACGTTCCTGGGATTCTGATATAGCAAGTTCAGTTCCATCTAAACCTTCATATTTTTTTGTTACTAAGTTTAGATTTATATCTAGTCCATCACTTAATTCTCCTATAGCAACAGAAACTCCACCTGCACCAAAGTCATTACATTTTTTTATGAGTTTACTTACTTCAGGATTTCTAAATAATCTTTGTATCTTCCTCTCTGTAGGTGCATTTCCCTTTTGAACCTCAGCTCCACAAGTAAGTATAGATTTTTCATCATGTTCTTTAGATGAACCTGTAGCACCACCGCAGCCGTCTCTACCAGTTCTCCCACCAAGAAGTATTATAATATCTCCAGTCTGTGGTTTCTTTCTGACTACATTTTCTTTTGGAGCTGCTCCAATTACTGCTCCAACTTCTAATCTCTTTGCAACATAGCCTTCATGATATACCTCTGTTACATTTCCTGTAGCTAAACCTATTTGATTACCATAAGAACTGTATCCATGTGCTGCTCCTACAGTTATCTTTCTCTGAGGTAATTTCCCTTTAAGTGTATCCTCTATTTTCGTTCTAGGATCTGCACTTCCAGTTACTCTCATTGCTTGGTATACATAAACTCTACCAGAAAGAGGATCTCTTATACATCCACCTATACAAGTTGCAGCTCCACCAAAAGGTTCTATTTCTGTTGGATGGTTGTGAGTTTCATTTTTAAACATAATTAACCATTTTTCTTTTTTACCATCAATGTCAACTTCTTTTTCAATACTACAAGCGTTGATTTCATCTGAAGTATCTAAATCTTCAAGTTTTCCATCTCTCTTAAGCTCTCTCATAGCTATAAGTGCTATATCCATAAGACATATTGCCTTATCTTCTCTATTTAATTTATTTCTTGAATTCTTATATTCTTCAAAAACCTTTTGAACAGGTTTGTTAAACTTGCCCTTTTCAAATTCTACATTATCTAATTTTGTATCAAAAGTAGTATGTCTGCAGTGATCTGACCAATAAGTATCAATCACTTTTATTTCTGTATATGTTGGATTTCTTTTCTCAGTATTTTTAAAATATTCTTGACAAAATTTAAGATCTGCAAGACTCATAGCAAGCCCTTCATTGATTCTGAATTGTTCCATTTTTTCTTCTGACATGTCTGTAAAATCATCTAAAACTTTTACATTTCCCGGAAGTTCAACTTCTGTTTCTAGACTTATAGGCTTTTCCATAGCAGCTTCTCTTGAATCCACTGGATTTACACAATATTTTTTAATTTTCTTTATTTGATCTTCTGTAAGCTTACCATCTAAAATATATAATCTTGCAGTGGCTACCTTTGAATTTTCATTTTGTGCTAATATTTTAATACATTGGTCCGCTGAATCCGCCCTTTGGTCATATTGTCCTGGCAAATATTCTACTGCAAAAATATTATTGTCATTCTTAGTTTCTAATGTTTCTTCATAGATATTATCAGTTACAGGCTCAGAAAATATTATCTTTTTTGCATTTTCAAATTCCTCATCTGAAATTCCACTTATGTCGTATCTATTTACAATTTTGATATCATTTAATTCTTTAATGTTAAGATTTTCTTTAATATCATTCAATAATTCAAGTGCTTCTACATTAAAGCCCTCTCTTTTCTCTACAAATATCCTTCTAACCTTGTTATCCATATTTAATTCTCCTTATATAGATATTTACGAACATTAAATTCGCAATAAATAGTTTCATTCGTCAGTAAGTATTATAATATATAATTTTTCATAAATAAAGACTTTGTTTAGAAAATTATCAATTTATCAATAATTACGCTATTGACATTTATTTTTATTTAAAGTAAAATTCTAAATAATATAATATCATTACACATTCAATGATGGGGATTAGTAACATTAAGAATTGTACACAGAGAGCCGCTGGTGGTGGAAATTCGGCAACATGAATTATTGTGAATGGACCCTTGAGAAATAAATCGAAATCTTTATTTATTTAAAAGAAAGTAGTGGTTATCGGAATCCTACCGTTAAAAAGGTTAAAACATGTTTGTGTTTAAAACTGAGTTATGCATTTATGCATGAATTTAGGTGGTACCGCGATTGTAACCTCGCCCTAATATATTTTTAGGGTGAGGTTTTTGTATTTATATATAATATTATAATTTTAAAGGAGTGTATTAAGAAATGAAATCAAAAACTGACATTAAAAAATTAGTTACAATAGCCCTTCTTCTTGCTATAGGAATGGTATTATATCAGATAACACCACCCTTCGTTATGGGAATGAGACCAAATTTTCTTTTAGCCATGATGTTTATAGCAATTATATTAGCTGATGATTACAAGCTAACTCTTATAATTGGTCTAGTATCTGGTATATACTGTGCAATTATAAGTACTTTCCCTGGTGGTCAAGTAGGAAACATAGTTGATAAACTCATTACCTGTCAAGTGGTTTTCTTAATGTTTAAGGCAATGAAAAGCAGGATGCCAAAACAGGTTATGATTGCTATCATAGGCTTTATATGCACTGCCGTAAGTGGAACGGTTTTTTTAGTAACTGCTTCGCTTGTAGCTGGATTACCAAAATCCTTCACATTTCTTGTTTTAACTGTAGTTATTCCAGCTACCATAATAAACACCGTTGTATCTATAATTTTATACAATGCTGTAACTGTTAGCTTAAAATATTCTCACAAATAATTAGTATAAACGTACATTATTGAAAGATAAAGTTTCTCTATAAAAAACACCCTTAAAATACTACGTGT
>NZ_BAEV01000106.1 GCF_000246895.1 Clostridium arbusti SL206
GGTTAAAGATAATTATCCAGAGGGTGTATTCATATTCATATTGCCACCATCTATGGAAGAACTTAGACAAAGGATTATAGGCAGAGGAAGTGAAACAGCAGAATCTTTAGTAACTAGATTTAAATCTGCATATAAAGAAATTAATTATGTTTCAAAATACAATTATGCTGTAATCAATGATACTGTAGATGCAGCGGTAACTAAAATAGAGAGTATCATAGCTGCTGAGAGATGCAGAGTAGATAGAATAAAAGATAAAATATTAAATTCTAAGGAGGACTTAATTCATGAACAATTCAATGATTAACCCATCAATAGTAGATTTAGTTAAAAAGACTGGAGACAGATATTCTGTTGTGGTAGTAACTTCAAAAAGAGCAAGACAAATTATAGGTGGGGCTAAGCCTTTAGTGGATATTGACGCAAATAAACCTCTTACCATAGCTATTAATGAATTAGACCAAGATAAGTTTACTTATGATACTATAAAAAAGGAAAGTAAATAATATGTCATCGAAGAGTGTAGTTGTAGGTATATGTGGGGGTATAGCAGTCTATAAAGCGTTAGACATAATAAGTCGTCTTAAAAAGAAGGACGTCAATGTTTATGTAATTATGACTAAATCCTCTACAGAGTTCGTAAGCCCTTTAAGCTTCCAATCTTTGAGTCAAAATATGGTTATTTCGGATATGTTTGAAGAACCAAGGGCATGGGAGATTCAGCATATTTCGCTAGCCAAAAAGGCCGATTTAATGCTTATAGTACCTGCAACAGCAAATATTATAGGAAAAGTAGCCAATGGAATAGCAGATGATATGCTTTCTACAACTATAATGGCAACAAAGGCTCCAGTAGTGTTTGCACCAGCTATGAATACTAATATGTATCAAAATCCTATAGTTCAAGATAACATTAAAAGGCTTAAGAGTTTTAATTATAAATTTATATTACCTAGTAGTGGTAGACTTGCCTGTGGAGATGTAGGAGAAGGTAAGCTTGCAGATACAGAATATATTTCTGAAGTTGTATATAGTATGCTTTACGATAAAAAAGATTTATGTAATAAAGAAGTTCTTGTTACAGCAGGACCAACGGTTTCATATATAGATCCCGTAAGATATATTACTAATAGGTCTTCAGGTAAAATGGGATATGCCATTGCTGAAGAAGCAAGGGATAGAGGAGCAAATGTAACTCTTATTTCAGGACCTTGTGCTCTAAAAAAGCCTTATGGTATCAATGTAATTGATATTAATACTAATGAAGAAATGTATAATAAGGTTTTAGAGTACTATGATAAAAGTGACATTGTAATAAAGTCTGCTGCGGTTGCAGATTATAAGACTAAGACTTATTCAGAAAAGAAGATAAAAAAGAGTGAAGATGATTTAAAGATTACATTTGTAAGAGATAATGATATTCTTAAAACTTTAGGGGATAGAAAACACAATCAAATTTTAGTTGGGTTTGCAGCAGAAAGTAATGATTTAATTGAAAATGCCACTAATAAAATGAATAAAAAAAATTTAGATTACATAGTTGCAAATGACATAACACTTAAAGACACAGGATTTTCAAGTGATCACAATCTAGTAACAATTTTAAGTAGAGATGGTAAAGTATACAATTTTGATAAGATGACTAAAAGAAAAATAGCAAGAGAACTATTTAATCTATTAAATAAAAAGCGCTAAAAGCGCTTTTTTACTCTATGGTAAATTAGACTGATAAGATTATTCTGACTTATTAAAGGGAACTAAAGTTTCTTAGCGAAAGCGACATAGTCGCTTTTTTTATATTTTGTTAGTACAAAAGGGTGATTTAGTGTTTAGGTATGCTGGAATTGTTATAAATAATGAGTCTACCTCGGTAGACAGAATATTCACCTATGAAATTTCAGAAGATTTCATGGATTTTATAAAAGTGGGTCAAAGAGTTAAAGTACCTTTTGGTAAAGGAAATAAAATGGTATTCGGTTTTATAATTGAGCTTTATGAAACTTATGAAAGTGCATATACTATTAAAAAAATCAATTGTATATGTGATGATTTTACGGTGCTTCGAGAAAAGGATATAAGTCTCATAAAATTAATGAAAGAAAAATATATTTGTACTTATCTAGATTGTATAAAATTAATTATGCCTACTGGAATTACTAGAGGAATGAAGCAGAAAATTAGAAATACAATCTCTATAAAAAACAAATTGACAGATAAATATAATAAAAATCCATATATTAATATATGCTCTATAATAAAGAATAATAATGGCAAATATACTAAAAGCGAATTAAGTAAAAATTTTGATTTATCTGTATCCTCTATAAACACACTAATAAAGTATGATTTTTTAACTACTGAGGAAAAGATAGTAGACAGATACAATGAGAAGGTCTATGAAGATTATGATGAAAAACAATTAAATATCCATCAGAAGTCTGCTGTAAATGCAATAATGTGCACTAATAAAAATAAATTTTTAATACATGGCGTAACTGGTAGTGGTAAAACGGAAATATATATGAAATTAGTGAGTTTAATGATAGAAAGTGGTAAGGATTCTATAATTTTAGTGCCAGAGATAGCTCTTACACCTCAAACCGTAGAAAGATTTAAAGGTAGATTTGGAAAGAATATAGCTGTGTTTCATAGTAGACTTTCCGATGGAGAAAGATATGATGAGTGGATGCGAGTAAAGAGAGGCAGAGTAAAAGTGGCTGTTGGAGCTAGATCGGCAATATTTTTACCATTTTCTAATTTAGGTATGATAGTGATAGACGAAGAACATGAAACCAGTTATAAGTCAGAAACAACTCCTAAGTATACTGCAGTAGAAATCGGGATTATGAAAAGCAATTTGGAAAATTGCAAGTTAGTTTTAGGATCTGCTACTCCCTCTTTGGAAAGCTACTACAAGTGTCTTAATAATGAGATGAAACTTATAACTATTGAAGAAAGAGCTGATGGAGCAAAACTTCCGAAAGTAAGCATTGTAGATATGAAAGAGGAACTAGTCAGTAATAATAAATCTATGTTTAGTAGATCTCTTTTAGATGAAATTAACAATGCTTTAAAAAGTAAGAACCAAATTATACTGTTTTTAAATAGAAGAGGTCATTCTACTTTTGTTTCCTGCAGAAAATGTGGTTATGTTTTTAAATGTGAACATTGTGATATATCTCTTACTTATCATAGTGATACTAAGAAATTAGTTTGCCACTATTGTGGAAGTACTAAGAAGTTGCCGTCTATATGTCCTAAGTGCGGAAGCAAGTATATAAAGCATTTTGGAGTAGGTACTGAAAAAATAGAGCAGGAGATAAATAAGATTTTTCCAACTGCGAAAACTTTAAGAATGGATTATGATACAACAAGGAAGAAAAATTCTTATGAAATGATATATAGTAACTTTAAGAATGGAAAAGCAGATATATTAATAGGAACTCAAATGGTGGCCAAAGGTTTAGATTTTAAAAATGTTACATTAGTTGGAGTAATTGCAGCAGATTTATCCCTGAATTTACCGGATTATAGAGCTAATGAGAGAACATTTCAGCTTATTAATCAAGTTTCAGGTAGAGCAGGTAGAGGTTCAAAGGAAGGAAAGGTAATAATACAGACTTATAGTACAGAAAGTTATGCCATAAAAGCTGCAGCTAGCAATGATTACTTAGGATTTTATGAAGAAGAAATAAAGATAAGAAAGTGTATGAATTATCCACCTTTTAGTGAGATATTATTAATAAATATAAGTAGTAAAAATGAAAATTTATTAATAAAAATACACAGAATATTGGTTTATTATTAAAGAATATTATAAAACAATATAGTAATATAAATATGTTAGGACCTTGTCCTTGTATAATATCCAAGATAAAAGAAATGTTTAGGTGGCAAATAATTTTAAAAGGTGAAATTAACCATGAATTTGCTAGTTATATAAAAAATTTTGTTTATGATTGTGTTAAAAATGATTATAATGATATAAGGGTTAGTATGGATATAAATCCTATTAATTTATTATAAGATAATAAGAATATACAATATTTACTTTGGAGGTTTTAATATGGCGTTAAGAAATATAAGAACTTTAGGAGATAATATCCTAAGAAAAAAGAGCAGAAACATTGATAAAATAGATAATAGGATACTTACATTAATAGAAGATATGAAGGAAACTATGTATGAAGCTCGCGGAGTTGGGCTTGCAGCTCCACAAGTAGGAATACTAAAAAAGTTAGTAGTTATAGATGTAGGTGAGGGTCCTATAGTATTAATAAATCCTGAAATAATTGAAAGTCGTGGTAGTGTTTTAGATGAAGAAGGATGTTTAAGTATACCACAAAGAGAAGGAAAAGTTGCAAGACCAGAATATGTTAAGGCAAAAGCATTAAATGAAAAAGGTGAAGAAATAGAAATAGAGGGAGAAGGATTATTAGCTAGAGCAATTTGTCATGAATTAGACCATTTATCTGGAGTTCTATTTATTGATAAACTAGTTGAAGGAGATGAACAATAATTTGAATATAGTATTTATGGGTACTCCTGAGTTTTCAGTACCATCACTTAAGAAACTTATTGAAAAATTTGATGTGAAAGCTGTATTTACCCAACCGGATAAGCCTAAGGGAAGAGGTAAGAAAATATCCTTATCAGCAGTTAAGGAAGTGGCACTAGAACATAATATTCCTATTTATCAACCACAGAGGATAAAAAATGAACCTGAAATAATAGCGAAACTTAAAGAAATAAATCCTGATTTTATTATAGTCGTGGCTTTCGGGCAAATATTATCAAAAGATATATTAGACATTCCGAAATATGCCTGTATAAATTTACATGCTTCTATTTTACCAAAACTTAGAGGTGCTGCACCAATAAATTGGGCTATAATAAATGGTGAAAGTGTGTCAGGTAATACTACTATGCTTATGGATGTAGGCCTTGATACAGGAGATATGCTTTTGAAAGATAAAGTAACTATAACTGATGATATGACTGCTGGTGATTTGCATGATATTCTTATGGAGAGAGGAGCAGATCTTTTAGTAGAAACCATTGATAAATATGTTAGGGGGGAAATAACTCCAGAAAAGCAAAATAATGAAGATTCTAATTATGCACCAATGTTAACAAAGCAAAGTGGTAAAATTGTATGGAATAATAATAGCAAGGATATTGCTAATTTGGTTAAAGGTTTAAATCCACATCCACTAGCATATACGAATTATAAAGAAAAAGTTATGAAGATACACAAAGCTAAAGTTATGAAAAAGGTATATGAAGAACTTCCTGGTACAATAATAAAAGTAGATGAAGATGGGATATTGATTTCATCTAAAGATGGCAGTGTCTTGGTAGAAATAATACAATTCCCAGGTAAAAAGGCCATGCAAGTAAAGGATTATATTAGGGGTAATTCAATTGAAGAAGGAGTTATACTCGCTTAAATTAATATATGGTAGAGAGAATATCTAGTAAATAGTATATAATTAACTTGTTATTTTCTAGATATTTAAAGAAAAATTATTTTGGAGGGATTATGATATTATGTTTTTTGATAGAACGTTTATTTTATTAATTCCAGCTATAGTTATATCGTTTTGGGCACAGGCAAAGGTAAGTTCAACCTTTGAAAAGTATTCAAGAGTGAGAAGTAGAAGCGGTTACACAGGTGCAGATGTTGCCAGAATGATTTTAGATGCGTCAGGACTAAGGGATATTCCTATTGAAATTATACCAGGAAAGCTAACAGATCATTACGATCCAGCTAACAGAGTGATGAGATTGTCTCCTGAAGTATTTCATGGAGATTCTGTTTCTTCAATTGGGGTAGCTGCCCATGAATCAGGTCACGCTATACAGCATAAATTGCACTATGTACCTTTACAGATTAGGAACTCTATAGTTCCAGTTGTAAATTTTAGTTCAAGTGCATCATGGATAATATTCTTTGTAGGTATAATTTTTTCTATACCTATTTTAGCTAAAGTTGGTGTTATACTTTTTGCAGCAGTAGTTGTATTTCAACTTATAACTTTACCTGTAGAATTTAATGCATCAAGTAGAGCAGTAGAAATACTAGAAAGTAGATCTATATTAATGGGAGATGAAGTTAAAGGAGCCAGAAAAGTATTAAGTGCAGCGGCTATGACTTATGTGGCAGCGGCTTTAATGGCTATATTAAATCTTATTAGGCTTATTGTTATAAGCAGAAGAGATTAAAATTGAGGTTATGTAATGGATAAAAGTAGAGAAATATCTGTAAGAGTTTTAACAGGTGTATTTAAAGATAAATCCTATTCTAATATACTTTTAGGTAGCTTGCTTAATAAATCTGATTTAGAAGCTAAGGATAAAGCTTTAGTTACCGAAATAGTTTATGGAACTTTAAAATATAAATATACTATTGATAAAGTTTTATCGTATTTTATTAAAAAAGATCTTAAAAATGTTGATATTTATATATTAAATATTTTAAGGGCTTCAATATATCAGATGAAGTATCTAACTAAGATACCAGAATTTGCAGCTGTAAATGAAGCCGTAGAAATGGCAAAAAAAGAAAAGGGTATAGGTCCATCTAAATTTGTAAATGGTGTACTTAGAAATTATATAAGATCTAAAGATGCAAATTTTATAAAGGGAGAAGATGAGATTCAGAAAATATGTTTCGATTATTCTTTTGAGCCTTGGATGGCTAAGCTTTTTATAAATCAATATGGAAAAGAAAATGCAATGATCATAATGAAAGGTCTCAATGAGATACCGAATATATCTGTAAGAGTAAATCCTCTAAAGGGAAGTTATAAAGATATCTACAATGAACTTTTAATTCACGATTTTAATGTTGAGACAGGGTATATTTGTAAAGAATCTATTAATATAATTAAAGGGGGAAATATTGAACATAATAAATTGTTTAGTGAAGGATTTATAACTGTTCAAGATGAAAGTGCCATGTTAGTAGCTCCATCTATGGACATAAAAGAAAATATGACTATATTGGATTTATGTAGTGCACCAGGAGGTAAGACTACTCATATATGTGAGATATTAAGTAATACAGGAGTAGTTAGAGCTTTTGATCTTCATGCAAATAAGTTAAAATTAATAGAGAAAAATGCAAAAAGATTGGGTATAGAAAATTTAGTCTGCAGTGAGATGGATAGCAGAAAATATGATGATAAGTATGAAAAAACTGCTGATAGAGTTTTAATAGATGTACCTTGTTCTGGTCTTGGCATTATAAAGAAAAAACCAGAGATTAAATGGAATAAATCCTTGAAAGATTTAAAAAATTTAGTGAAAACTCAGAGAAGCATTATGATGAATTCAGCAAAGTATGTTAAAGATAATGGATACTTAGTGTATTCAACTTGCACTTTTAATTCAGAAGAAAATGAAGAAAATATCCGTTGGTTTTTAAGTAGCAATAGGGAATATGAAATTGAACCTTTGTATTTTGAAAAACGAGATAATATAATATGCAGCAAAGAAGGTTGGGTAACTATAATGCCTAATAAGTATATGGATGGTTTCTTTATTTGTAAACTTAGGAAGAGGCGGTAAGTGTAGCTATGATTAACATATTAGACTTTGATTTAAATGATTTGAAAATTTGGATGAAGGAAAATGGAGAAAAAGAATTCAGAGCAAAGCAAATATTTAACTGGATTTATAATGAAATTTGGGATTTTAACGATATGAATAATATTCCAAAATCAACAAAAGAAAAATTAAAGACATATTTTTATATAGGTATTCCAGAAGTAATTCAAACATATGAGTCTTCTGATAATAGCACAAAAAAATTTTTATACAAATATAGAGATGGAAGTATAATTGAATGTGTAGAAATGGAGTATAGCTATGGTAACTCCATTTGTATTTCTACTCAAGTAGGTTGTAGAATGGGATGTAAATTTTGTGCTTCAACTATTGGTGGAGTGGTAAGAAGTCTTACAACTGGTGAAATTATTGCACAAATATTAAAAACTCAGAGTATAGTTGGTAAAAGAATCTCAAATGTTGTGATTATGGGGAGCGGAGAACCTTTAGATAATTATGATGATGTAATTAAATTTTTAGATATAGTTAATAAGGAGTATAGTTTAAACATTGGTCAAAGACATATAACTTTGTCTACTTGCGGCATTGTCCCTAGGATATATGAATTGGCGGATTTGAATCTTCAAATAACTTTGGCTATATCTCTCCATGCGGCAAGTGATGAAGCAAGAAGAAAGATTATGCCAATAGCTAATAAATATAATATAGAAGAAATTATTAATGCATGTAATTATTATATTAATAAAACCAATAGAAGAATAACCTTTGAATATGCTCTTGTTAAGGATATTAATGATAATGAAGATAATGCAAAACAACTTGGAGAACTACTTAAAGATATCCTTTGTCATGTAAATTTGATACCGATTAATACAGTAACAGAAAATAATTTTAAAAAACCTTCAAAGGAGAGTATAAAAAAGTTTAGTGATATACTAACGAATTTCGGGGTTAATAATACTATAAGAAGAGAAATGGGAAGTGATATTAATGCTGCTTGCGGTCAACTCAGAAGAAATTATGTAAAGAACATAGAAGAGGGGTGTTAGAATGGTTGGTATGTTAAGTGATATTGGCTTAGCTAGAAAACTAAATGAGGATTATGTTGGAGTTTATGAAGATGACTTAAAGAAGATTTATATAATTGCAGATGGTATGGGAGGACATAATGCTGGGGAAATTGCCAGTAAAATAGCGGTAGAGTCTACTATTGACTACATAAAAAGTTTAAATAAATTTGATGATCCGGAAAATATTTTATGTGAAGCAATTAAAATTGCAAATACTAATATTTATAATATGGCCAGTACAGATTCAAGCATGTCTGGTATGGGAACTACAATTACTGCATGTCTTATAATACATGACAAGATAATAGTTGCAAATGTAGGAGACAGCAGCTGTTTTATTGTAAAAACCAATGATATAAATAAAATCACTAAAGATCATTCACTAGTACAGCAGCTAGTTGATTCTGGAAGTATAACTGAGGAAGAAGCAATAAATCACCCAAATAAAAATATTATAACTAGAGCTTTAGGTACTAATATTTCTGTTGATGTGGATTTATTTGATATAAATATAAAAGATATTCTAAAAGTAATCTTGTGTACTGATGGTTTAACAAATGTTGTGAGTAAGCATGAAATATATGATATAATAATAAAAAATAATAATAAAGACGCTTGCAGCCAATTGGTTGAGCTCAGTAAGCTGAAGGGTAGTAAAGATAATATATCTGTTATTATTTTTGAAGGAGAGTGTGAAAATGTTGGGAATTACACTAAATAATAGATATGAACTTCTGGAGAAAATAGGTGAAGGTGGAACGGCCATAGTATATAAGGCAAAATGCCATCTTTTAAATCGTTTTGTTGCAGTAAAAGTCTTAAAGGATGAACTATCTACGGATAAAGACTTTGTTGAAAAATTTAAGAGAGAAGCATCTGCCGCTGCAAGTCTATCAAATAACAATATTGTAAATATATACGATGTTGGAACAGAAGGAAATATAAATTATATTGTGCTTGAATATATAAAAGGTAAAACACTGAAAGAAGTTATTACTGAAGAAGGAAAATTAAACTGGAAAAAGGCTATTAATATAAGTAGACAAATTGCTTCAGCTCTTGATTGTGCACATAAAAATAATATTGTACATAGAGATATAAAACCACACAATATTTTGGTTACTGAAGATGGTATTGTTAAGGTAGCTGATTTTGGAATAGCTAAAGCCTCTGACTCAGTAACCATTACTAATAGTAATAAGATAATGGGATCAGCACACTATCTTTCTCCTGAACAGGCTAAGGGTATTGTTGTAGACGGAAGAACTGATATATATTCCTTGGGTATAGTTATATATGAAATGTTAACAGGAAAGGTACCCTATGATGCTGAAAGTCCAGTTTCAGTAGCTCTTAAACATATTCAAGATCCTGTAGTGCCACCAGCAGAGGTTAATCCTAATATACCATCTTCTTTAAATAAGCTCGTTTTAAAGTGTATGGAAAAAAATCCCGTTTCTAGATATCAGAATGCTAAAGAGCTTATACAGGATTTAGATAAGATAAGTAATAATTCAACTATGGATTTTGCAAATCAAGTTTTAAAAGATGATTATACTATGGTCATGGATCCTATTAATGATACAGCTCAATTTACTCCTTTAGGAAATGTGGATAATGTAAATGATAAAAAATTAATTAATGATGAAGATAAATATGATGATAATTCTAAAGAAGATGAAGAAAGTGAAGAAGAGAATTTAAGCGCAAATAAAAAAATAAGTTCTCCATCAAAAAAGAAAAAAGGTATAATAATTTCTACACTTATTGCAGTGGTTGTCATTGCAGTTATAGCTATTGGGTACAGTATTGGAGCAGCAAGAGCAAGCCTTTCTCAAAATGCTAAGACAGAAAAAGTACCCAATGTTATAGGTATGAAACAAGATGATGCTAAAAAGCTTATAGAAGGTCAGGGATTTAAGTATACTGTAGCAGGGACTGAAAAAAATGATAAACCAAAGGGAACTGTTTTAGAATGTTTCCCAAATGCTGGGGAGGCTATTGCTAAGGGAGGAAGTATAAGGGTAACTATAAGTTCAGGTCCAGACCAATCCGTTGTTCCTGACTTAATGGGATTAGATTTAAATAAGGCAAAAGAAGTAATTGAAAATGCGGGATATACTTTAGGGGATGTTAGCAAAGAGTATAGTGATAACTATCCATATAATACGGTTACAAACGTTAATCCTGATGTAGGCAGTACTTTAGATAAAGGCAGTGCTATTAGTATTGTTATAAGTAGAGGACCAAGAATAAAACAGTCTACAGTGACTTCAGTTAAGGGTATTTCACAGGATGCTGCGGTAAAGGCATTAAGTAATATAGGTCTTAGTGCAAATGTGGTGTTTAGAATTACAAATGATAGTAATCAAAATAATATTGTAGCAGATCAAGATCCAGCAGCAGGAACTAAATTAAATCAAGGTGCTACAGTAACAATAACTGTTTACAAATATAGTCAGCCAGCAGCTTCTACTACTAATACGGCGGATCAAAATACAGTTGATAATACTTCAAAGCAAAATTCTGGTGGAGATAATTCAGCAAAAGATAAACAAAACAATACTTCAAATACTGGTACGAATACAAATACTGGAAATCAAGCAAGTGCTGGAAATCAGACAAATACCGTAAATAAAACAAATGATGTAAACCAGACAAATATTGGGGATCAAACAAATACCGGAGATAAAACTAATACTGGAAAGGAACAACCTGATAACACTAAGAATTGAAAGCAACATTTGGTTAAAAATAGATAATATACAATATATAACGATTAAAACCTAAGGAGTTATAATGCAAGGAATAATTGTAAAAGGTATAGGCGGTTTTTATTATGTAAAAATAAATGATAAAATATATGAATGTAAAGCAAGGGGAAGGTTTAGGCATAGGGATCTTTCTCCTTTAGTGGGGGACAATGTATTAATAGATCTTGATAAGGATAAAGGATTTATTAAAGAAATACTCACTAGAACTTCAGAACTCATAAGACCAGCTATAGCAAATGTAACTCAAGCTTTTATAGTGTTCGCAGTGAGACAGCCGGATTTTAATATGGATTTACTGAATAAATTTTTAATTTTATGTGAGATTAATAAATTAAAGGTAGTAATATGTTTTAATAAAATTGATTTAGCTACTGATGCTAATTTAGAGGAAACAGTTTCTTTAGTAAAGAGTATAGGATATGAGATAATTTATCTCAATGCAAAAGCTGAAAAAGGTATAGAAGAGATTAAAAGTCATCTTGAGGGAAACGTGACAGTGTTTTGTGGACCTTCTGGAGTGGGTAAATCTACAATTTTAAACTCTATATTAGGACATTCAGCCATGGAAACTGGTGCTATAAGTGAAAGGTTGAAGAGAGGTAAACATACAACAAGACATTGTGAACTTATAGAGATAGATGGAGGGTACGTGGCTGATTCTCCTGGATTTTCTTCTTTGGATATTGGCTTTATTAAAAAGGAAAGTTTGCAATTGTGTTTTCCAGAATTTAATAAATATTATGATGAATGTAAGTTTTCTACTTGTATGCATTATAAGGAACCTGCCTGCGCAGTTAAAAAAGCTGTAGAAGCTGGGGAAATAAATAATAATAGATATAATTTTTATGTGAAAACATTAGAAGAAATTTTAAATAGGAGGGAATGGAAATGATAAAATTATCGCCATCTATATTGTCTGCAGATTTATCAAAACTTGGAGAAGATGTTATTAGTTTAGAAAAATTTGGAGCAGATATGATACATATCGATGTAATGGACGGAAGCTTTGTGCCAAATATATCTTTTGGCATGCCAATTATAAAAGCTATAAGGGAAACATCAAAATTAGTTTTTGATGTCCATTTAATGATTGAGGAACCTTCTAGATATATAGAGGATTTTGCAAAAGCTGGAGCAGATATTATAACTGTTCACTATGAAAGTGATGTACATTTAGATAGAACAATAAAATATATAAAGAGCTTTGGAAAGATGGCTGGTGTAGCTATTAATCCATCAACGCCAATATCGGTATTGGAGTGTATAATAAAAGAGGTGGATATGATTCTTGTTATGTCTGTTAATCCTGGTTTTGGAGGACAAAGTTTTATAGATTATACCCTAAATAAAATACATCAAATTAAAGAACTTTCTGAGAAATATAATCCATCACTTATGATTGAAGTTGATGGAGGAATAAATAGTAACAATATAAAAAAAGTTGTGGATTGTGGTGCAAATGTAATTGTTGCAGGTTCATCAGTATTTAAGAATAAAGAAATAGAGAAAAATATAAAAACTTTAAAAGAAGGATTCTAGAGATGAAGGTATTGGTGATTTCAGGAGGCATGCCTCCTGAAGAGAATACATTGATAAGTTATTTAAATGATGAAACATATATTATAAGTGCGGATAGTGGAGCAAATATATTATATAAATATAATATACTGCCCAATATGATATTGGGTGACTTTGACTCTATTGATAGCGTTGTACTTGATTACTTTAAAAATAAAGGAAGTAAAGTAATTTCTTATCCATCAGAAAAGAATTTTACAGATACTGAAGCTGCTATAGATGAGGCTTTTAAATTAAAGCCTCAGGAAATTTTATTGTTTGGTTGTACAGGCAGTAGGGTAGACCACACACTAGCAAATATTGGCTTGCTGGATAAATGTTTAAAGAAGGGTATAAAAGCCTATATTATAGATGAAAACAATACAATATCACTTCATGATAGAGAATTTAAAATTGAAGGAAAATTAGGAGATATATTTTCACTTCAAGCCTTTGGTGCTAAAGTAAATAATTTGTGTATTATTAAAGCAAAATATGAATTATATAATTATGACTTGAAATTTGGTGATCCACGAACAGTATCAAATGAGTTATTAGATCACACTGTATCTATTACTTTTGATAAAGGAATAGTTTTACTTATTAGAGCAAGGGATTAAAAAAGTATTAATTTTAGGCTCTAATAAAAAAA
>NZ_BAEV01000105.1 GCF_000246895.1 Clostridium arbusti SL206
TATATATTTTCCCTATAATATCAAGATTTTATCTAAAGAAAAAAGATATGCTGAAATTATCATTTATGTACTTAATAAAAAAAATAAATATATGTATAATAGCTTTTATAGGAATTGCTATTTCATGGATAATATTAACTAAAATAAATGGTGCAATATTAGTATTATTTTCTGTAAGTATTATGTGTTATATTATAATGTTTTTAGAACAAGATATGCTTCAGGATATTGAAAAAAAGTTAAAAAATACAGATTCTTCAGCTCAGTAAAAAGTTAATTCATTTAAATATTCTTTGAAATTTTTAACTATCTTTACTTTATTCCTAATCTTGTATACTGATTCATCATTCTATTTTAATCTTTCCTCTAGGTTAGTCATCTAAAGATTTTAAAGGAGGCAAATGATCTCCATACCCATTTGTCTCCTTATCATAAAAATTAAATATTTAATTACTAATTACTATTTGCAGTCGCAGCAATAGGTTCAAGTATAACATCATCTATCTGTAAATTTGTGCTTCCTGGAGCATCTTGGTAGAAACCAATTTTAAGATGCTCTTGATTAACATGAACAATAGCACTAATCTGTTGGTATCCATCACCATGTGGTATATTTGTATATACTGGAGCTCCCCCGTAATCTGCAAGTTCCATTCTAGAAGTATTGGGAGTACCTAAATTTTGTTTCACCCATGCACTTACTTTATACCATCCATTGGCCAAATCGTAAATGGGCTGTTCAATATTCTGTGTATATGGACTTCCGTTCCAGTAGTAACATTTGAACTTTCCACTATGCACATCATCTCCATCTACACCATAAGAAGTACCTGTTGCTGTCCATCCAGAAATATTCCCGGCTTCAAAACCAGGGTTTGTAAAGGTTCCTTGTGTTGTTGGTGGTACAGTTGATTTATTAATGTAAATCATATCCCAATATTGCAATGTAGGTATTTTAAATACAACATAATTTCCACCCGCATCATATCCTTTTTGAAATGGTAAATCTATAGTCTTTCCATTTTCATAATCAGGTGAAGCAAAAGATACACTTCCAACTGAATCTGTATAATAATACTTTACATTAAGATTTGATAGGGAAGTAGGTTCTGGATAATCTGCATTAGTGTCTCTCCAAGCGTTATTCGATTCTCCAAGTAAATTTATAAGATGAATGATTTGATGATTTCCATCACTTTTAGTAAAAGTCCATACCTTATTTGGTTCACTGGTTCTACTTGTATAAATACCCGGTATTTCAACCTTGTTTGATGTATCATTTTGTCCATCACGTAAAAGATTTTCATATGCAACTAAAAAATCATAATATCTACGTTCCTTTTGCTTTAAATCATCACTCATAATCATATTACTATTTGGAAAGTATTCACTGCAAAGCATTCTATTGTCATCTCCAAGTTCAAGGCGGGATCCGCCACTTGCAAAAGTTGCTGCATCCGTTAACAGAACTCCGGGTGTATTCATGTATCCCGGACTACTTTCGCTATGTGCCTTTGCTGCATCATAATCCATATATGCAGGAACAATTAATGATCTTCCATTACCTTCAGTCCTTGAAGTATCTATTGCACCTTTTATATCATTATATGTGACAAATCCATCCCCCGGCCATAATTCAGCATATAAAGCATCAGCATTGCTTTGAGCCACTGCAGTATGACCCTTGAACCCAACTGGATTAAATATTATTTTTTTATTGACTAATTGACTTTTGGCATAATTAATAAAAGGTTTGAAGGTATCCGTTATTGAAATAGCTTGTCCACTAGTTGTATATTTCGTTCCCCAGTCTCCCACTGTGTCTTCATGCCATCCATCAAATGGAAATGCTTTGAATACATCTTTCTCTCTATTTAAAATATAGTTCTGCCAATCTGTATTTAAAGGATTAAAGAAATAAAGAGCCGAAGTTGCCCAGCCACTAGGCATATCCATTTTCCATTGAGTCCCTCCAGCACTGTCAAGCAATGCCCAATCTTTCTTTACTCCACTTCCATCTGTTGTATATCCATCTACAGCTCCGTATATAAGATTATATTCCATGGCTGCTATATTACTCTCATGACCGGAGTTTATATAGTCAAGAATTGTTTTCTTGTATGTTTTCTGGTTAGCAAGATTATCCCATGAAGCATCCGGATTTGATGGGTCACCCTTAATTGGTATGTGGTGTTTCCATTGCCAATCATAATATTGAATGGCATTTATATGATAATCATTTAGCTGAGATATTATATTGCTGCTAGTTTCAGATGACTGAGATCCAAATTTTGTTAAATATCCATAGCGTGGAAACCTTAACCAATTAGAAGATACATCAATAGCAGTATTCATATTATCAATTATATTACCTGAAGAATCTTTTACATATGCTTCCACCAAATACCCCTGATAATCAGTGCTTGGAGGAGTCCATGTAAAAGTCAAAGTAGTTTTTGCTCCTTTTTCAATAGTAAAACTTTTAGTGGAAGAAATATCAATTTGCTTTTCAAGATGTTTAAAATATAAAGAAACTGTTCCTTTATTTATAGCTGAAGCTCCATTGTTTTTAAGATAAATAGTTATTTTGACTTTATCCCCTAGATTATACCTAGCCTTATCTGTATTAACATTTACAATAACGCTATCTGAACTACTAGACTTTTCACTGGTTTTTGCAAATGTATGATATGATGTTGAAAAAATTGTTACCAGCACCAAAGGAATAGCTAGACTTAGTATTTTTTTTAACACTTTTTTATTCATAAATTTCCATTCCCCCTTATAAATAATTATTTTAGCCACTTATAAAACTCCTGATTAAGTAAGATTAAAGCTTTACAATCTAATCGTTTTCAAAATTTAAGATTATCTATTTATTATTTTACTTTATAGTATAATGTTATTAAATGTAGCATCTATACTTTTTTTGTACAATTACGATTTTAAAGACCATAATAAGTTAAAAAAATCAAACTTATACTATATTAATAGTAAATATTTTCAATCTTTACTAATTTAATTATGTTAAATGAATATAAATATGAGTAAAAAAATGTTCTAAAATTATCATTTGGTAACTCAGCTTTAATTTCCACCCGCTAAATTACGCAAACTTGCTCTGCCACACCGAAACTAATATCATATCAATTATCTTTATTTAATATGATTTATGTCCCTATTACATTTAAGCTGTATCAATAATAACTCCACCTAAATCAAATATACAAGCTTTTATTTTACTCATTTTATCCCCCTATAAATGCGAATTAAATAAATAACTTGTCAGTATACTAGTCTATTTTCACGTGTCTAAATTCTAATTTTCAATTCATATAAAAAAACTCTTAACATAAGTGCTTTACCATTTAATGGTAAACTTATGCAAAGAGTATTAGTGAAAATCTAAAATTATATATAATATATATTACCATGAATAAACTTTTTATTTACTTTCTCTCCATACCAGAAAAGCAATTATAAAAACAGTAGCATTTTTGAAATTTTTAATGTCAAAACCTGTTTCTTTTTCAATCTTGCATAATCTATAAATTAAAGTATTTCTATGAACATACAATTTTCTTGAAGCATCCGTTATGTTAAGTCCACAATTAAAAAATTCCTCTATTGTATTTATCATCTCATAGTCAAACTCATTAAACTTCCCTGCAAAATTATTTAATAGTTTTTGTTTAAGTTCCGAATCCAAATTATAAACTATTTTTTCAAAAAGCAGTTTATTATAATCTAATATATCTTCTCTTAAAGAATATACATCTCCAAATATCATTGCTTCTTTACTTTCATTAAAAGCTGATACCATTTCATATTTGTCGTGAAAAATATTGCTAAAACTTATTTTACAATTTAAAAATAAATTTGAATTTATAGCTTCTTTTATAGATTTAGCATGTTCTGAGGTTTCAGAGAAAACTCCTAATACAATAATTTTATTATCATCTATTATACTTATTACTTCTTGATCTCTATAAATCTGTTTGATTACAGCTAAAGCTTCCTGTATATTTTTCTCAACATATACTAGAAATAAGAAACATCCCTTTGACAAAAATGGTATACTACTAGAAACTTCATCATTAGATACATTTTTACCTTCTAATATCTCCATAAGTATTTGTTCTTTTGTCAAATATAGTTCTTTATATTTATTTTCAATTGTATACTTTAATAGCTTAGAACAGGCTTTAAACTTACTTTCCAGATTTATTCCTGCTCTATTTTTACATATGCTTATGGGGATATATAGAATGTCAGAACTTTCTACAAAACCTTTACTTTTAAATATTTCATTACCATCTTCATAAGTAATACTAAAATTTATCTTAGTATTACTGCTGAGTTCCTGCAGAAAATTCTTAAACTGATCCATAGATATTTGCCCCCTAGAATATAGTTTCCTCAGTTTCCTTATCAAACACATGTATCTTATTGTTATCAAAAGCTATTTTTATAGTATCTCCTATTCTTGCTTTTGATGTACCTGCTACCTTTGCAGTAAGACTAGACTTTCCTTTAGTTAAATATAAAAATGTTTCAGCACCCATAAGTTCTGTTACTGTTACTTTAGCATCAATAATAGCATTACTATGCTTTTCAATAAATTCCTTATCATCATCTATGTTTTCTGGTCTTATTCCCATAATTATATCTTTACCAATGAAACTTTTTTCCTTAAGAATTTTACTATGTTCTTCATTTAATGGTACTGATTCATTTTCAAACTTCAAAACAATTTTACCATTTTCATCTACTATTTTAGCATCTATAAAGTTCATTTGTGGACTTCCTATGAATCCAGCTACAAAAACATTTATAGGATGATTGTATATTTGTTGTGGTGTATCAACTTGTTGAACTATACCATCTTTCATAACTACTATTCTTGTTCCCAATGTCATAGCTTCTGTTTGATCATGAGTAACATATATAAATGTAGTTTCAAGTTTTTTATGAAGCTTCGCTATTTCTGTCCTCATTTGAACTCTAAGCTTTGCATCAAGATTGGATAAAGGTTCGTCCATCAAAAATACCTTTGGTTCTCTTACTATGGCTCTACCCATAGCAACTCTTTGCCTTTGACCTCCTGATAGAGCTTTTGGTTTTCTACTCAATAAATGCTCAATATCAAGAACTTTTGCTGCTTCTTTAACTTTACTATCTATAACATCCTTAGGTATCTTTCTAAGCTTTAATCCAAATGCCATATTATCATATACAGTCATATGTGGATACAATGCATAGTTTTGAAATACCATAGCTATATCTCTATCCTTAGGCGAAACATCATTTTTTAATTCTCCACCTATATATAGTTCTCCCTTAGAAATATCTTCAAGTCCAGCTATCATTCTCAGTGTAGTGGATTTTCCGCAACCTGAAGGTCCTACAAAGACAATAAATTCTTTATCCTCTATTTCAAGATTGAAATCCTTTACTGCTGTAACATCTCCAGAATATATTTTATATATATGTCTTAACGATAAATCTGACATTATAACCACTCCCCAAATTTATTTTAGGCATATGAAAATAAATAGTAAGCTAAAGATACTGACTAGTTATTTATTTGAATGTGCCTTATATTTATATTCTAAGGCAATGTAATGCTTTTATCTATTCCCAAAACTAACAAAAATACTTTGATTAATTTGTATGAAAGTCTAAATGTTAATAAAATCCTATCAATTAAATAAATTTTAGATGAATCTTTTCAATCATTATTTCTATTGAAATCAAAATAAAATTCTAATTAACGCTCATAATATAAGTTATTTAGTGGAAATATAAATATAGTTTTAGATTTCTATAGTTTAATTTATTTATATAAGGCACGTGAGAATAAATATATGAATTATTTATTTACGATTCCTTAGATATATTACAATTTAAGGGGATACATCTATGAAGGAAAAAATTACATCTCGTCAATTTTATGCATTAATGGTTTTACTACCTTATGGAACTGCTGTGCTATTTTACTTGGCACCTGAAGCCAAAAATGATACATGGATTGTTTTATTATTCTATAGTATTATATCCATACTCATACAAATGATTTATATAATTTTACATAATAAGTATCCTAATGATTCCATAGTAACCTATCTTCCTAAAATATATGGAAAACATATTGGTTATGGATTAAGTGCAGCATATATAGTTTATTTCTCATATTTAGCTTATAGAAACTTGAGAGATTTTGCGGAACTTATTGCAGTTTTCAATTTAGTTAGAACACCTTTACCTGTTATAGGAGCACTTTTTATGTCTGTAATTGTTTATAGTGTATATAAGGGCATTGAGAACATAGGAAGCATGGCCCAGATGGTATTAATAATAATTATTATAAGTATTATTGTATTATGGATACTACTAGTTATTACTCCACACAGTCTATATTATTATAATACTTATCCAATTTTAAAAAATGGATTTATTCCTACTATGATTAAAGGCTACAAAGTTATTCAGCTTCCATATTCTGAATTTATAGTTATGACTATGCTATATCCTTTTGTTATGGAAAAAACAAAAGTGAAAAAGGCTGTTGTTTTTGCTACAATAACTGAAGGTGTAATATTGGCTCTAAATAACATACTGTTTTTATTTGCATTAGGCTATACTTTTGCTAGCGTAAACAATTATCCTTTACTTGAAACTCTTAGATTAGTGCACATTGGTGATTTTTTAAACAGATTGGATATAATTTTTATAGTCATTCTAATGTTAGGAGGATTTTTTAAAATATCTATACTTATATACTGTTCAGTACTAGGAACAGTTCAATTATTAAAGATTAAAAATTGGGGATTAATGTGTATTGTATTTGGATTCGTTATATGGGTTTATTTCGACATAATGGTAATATCAGAAACTTATCCTCACTTTATTCATAGGATAACAAACCACCTTCCCATGTCTATTGTAATTCCAGTGTTGTCTCTTATAGTATATTACATGAAAAAAGTAACAAAAAAAATTTTGAGTTCCAGCCCTTAATACTATAAATATATAAGAACAGCAACCAAACAGCTGCTGTTCTTAGTTTTCATTATATTATTTCTAAACTTAGATAATATATTCATCTTCGATTAATATAAGCTTTAGGCATATTCAAATAAATAACTAGTCAGTATGCTAGAATATTTTTTTCACATGTCTTAAACAAATTCAGCTAACATAGCCTTTAGAAATACCTTTTTCTTATTTAAATCTTCTATTTGTTTAGTCTGCTCTTCATTTTTTCTATTAACCCATTCTTTGTCACTTAATTTATCTTTTAAATTAACTGGATATCCAGAATTTAATTTATTTATATCTTCTATAGTCTTTTCTATATGATTTCTTATTTCAATTATTCTATTGCTAATATTATCTAGCACATTTTCATCATTTAACTTGATATCTTCTTCTATATTCTCAGCCTTAAGGCTTAGAGCTCTCAATTCTTTAATATCTCCATTTTTATATGCATTAGTAATATCTAACCATAAAGCTTTATCTTCCTCTGTCAAATCCGGATTTATGTCTGGGTTAAGATTTCTTATAAGTTTTCTATAAAGCATTTTAAATTGCCTTACTTCTTCTTCTGACAAAGTCGGACTATTTAGATATATTTTAGCTGCATTGATTTCTTCATTCATTTGAGCAATTTGCTCTTTCCAATTCTTCAATTCAGAATCAATTTGTTCTTTTACTTTTTCATCAGTAATTATTTCACCTTTAATAAGAGCTGCTTGTCGAATTTTTACTTCATGTCTCATAGCTCTCATTTGAATTTTCAAAGCAAAGCAATCATATTCGGCAATTCCCAATTTGAATTTATATTCAGATTCAAGTCTTGGAATTTCAGTAACAGTTATATATTCTTTTTCTTCTATCAATCTGCTTAACTCATCTTTTAAAATACTATACCTGTTTAACAACTCTTTAACTTTAGGATGAACACCTATTCCATCATATTTCATCTTTATACCCCCCATACACAATTTTATTTATCCATACCCTCTTAAAATATGAATTGTAACAATACCAGCAACAGTAGTTGAAGTACCCCCTGCATTTATAACATGAATTTATATATTCAACATAATATCATAGTTTGCACTATTTAGAGAATATACTTTTCTCATTTAAGTTTGAGATAAATTCATACTAATATACTATCTAATGCAAGCTAACATATAGTTACTAATAAATGCTTTAATTTAATATTATTATAGCTTTCTTAGATTATACCTTAATTTTTTATAATAATCTAGTAAAAAAAAGATTTTTTTCAAGGCTTTCATAGCTTTTTTTTGAATTTTTACACAATTAACAGTATAATCTATACATTTAATATGTGCTTATCCCTTATGCACCATAATTTTATAAATTATGTGATATTTATTTTATGTATTATTAAACTATTAATTAGAGTTCATTTTTGTGATAAAAAATAATTATATTATTTTTTCAGTACAATTTACCCTCGTGGTGCAATTTTTTCCAATTTCAATTTTCAACTTGTGAAAATTTATTTGACCCTTTTCTTATAGATTATTCAAATATATGAATAAATCAAATAAGAATGCACTAAATTGTGACTTTGTGATAGAATATTAATTATATAAAACCCTTAAATTGGAGGTGTAAATTCAAATATGAGAAACTTTTTAGATAGAATTCGTTATTATTTTAGAGATTGCTATGGTGTTGATAAACTTTCAACTTACATCTTTATTTTAGCTGTAATCCTAAGCTTTAACAGATATACATCATTTGTAGCTTTTGCCTTACTTGCCTATGGAATTTATAGAACTATTTCAAAAAATAAATATAAACGTTATCAAGAACTTGCCACTTTTAATAATTTTTTCAATATCATAAAGCAGCAGTATTATTCACGAAAAGCTTCCTTTAGTCAGCGTAAAGAATATAAAATAGTTAAATGTCCAAATTGTTCTCAAAAGCTAAGACTACCTAGAAAAAAAGGCAAAGTTACTATTACCTGCAGTAAGTGTGGTAATCAATTTAAAGCTAAATCATGATAACTATTTTCATTCTATTTATTTAGACCTAGTAAAATATAAATCATAGCTAGGTTTAGATTTATATTTATTAGGTAAATAATTATAAATATGAGGAACTGTATTTAAAGTTCAAATACTCTATAATGGTGAAAAAATATATTGTTCTGAAGATACCAAGACAGCTTATTTTGAAATGTATGCTTTTAAAGATTATGCTACCCTAAACGAAGAAAGAGACGTAATTTTGAAAAGTATAAAAAAGAGAGGTTCTGTATATGAGTAATGATGTAATACTTAATAAAATAGCCATAATAGAAAGATGTATAAAAAGAATACATGAAGAATACGATAATAACCCTGAAAATCTAAAAAATTATACTAAGCAGGATTCTATAATTCTAAATATTCAAAGGTCCTGTGAGGCTTCTATAGACATGGCAATGCATATTGTTTCAAATAAAAAATTAGGAATTCCTCAGAATAGTGAAGATGCCTTTGAATTACTTTGCAGTAATAAATTCATTGATGAAAATATGCTAAAAACCTTAAAATCAATGGTTGGTTTCAGAAATATAGCAGTCCACGATTATCAAACTGTAAATATAAATATAATAAAAGAAATAATTGAAAAACATCTTAAGGACTTAAAAAGTTTCGCTGAACTAGTATCAAGTAAAATATTATGAAAAAAATGAGTTGGGGCTGTTGCATTAGCAATTTCAAAATTGCTAATGCAACAGCCCCTTTTTACAACTGTTTTATTTAAGAGTGGAAATTGTAATGACCATAAATAAAATATTTACTAATATAAGAATTGTTGAACTTATTTTAATTTCTGGATTATTAAAATAACTTTTCACATAAGTTTACTACTGAACCAACATAAGTTTTATTCGTTTTATCATTACCAAACTCACTGTTGTTTATTAAGATAACTCCATTCTCACTATTGAGTTTATCTACATCTTTGTAATAAAAACTTATAACAAAAATGGATAGAATATAATTTGAGGCAGAAAATATCTATAGAGGATTTAATTTCACGCGCAAAGAGCATCAGTATCTCTACCAATGCTCTTTCCATATGAACGCTACACATCTGAAGGGGGTAATCTTCATGTTTATATAATATCAATTCAATGTTACAGTTTCTTTTCCATATTGTAACTATTAATTAACTTAACTAATAATATTTTATGAACAAAATTATCTACCAATTAATGTAAATTAATTTAGGTATATGAAAATAAATATTAATTAAAAGATATCAGGTCTATTTAGGATCAAGTGACCAAGGTAGTGAGCTATCTGAGGGTTCTGTTTATGCAGTAAAATTTAAAATAGACTAGCATACTGACTAGTTATTTATTTCAATGTGTCTTAATCTATCTATAAGAATAACCCTCTATGATAATACATAGAAGGTTATTCTTATAGATCATTTGATTCACTATCATCAATAGCTGTTGAGAAAATCATTCATTAGCAGTTCGAACGTAATTACTCTTTATATCTCAGACAATTTCTTTAAATGTCTTTCTGTTATCTCATTAACTTTTTGTACGCGTTTCTCATATTTTTCAATTCCAGCAAAGAATTCAGTTTTCATCCACACATCTACAATGTCAAGAGCTATTGCAGAACCAATTATTTTTCCACCAATGCATAATACATTGCTGTCAGTGTGCTGACGTGCTAATTTTGCACAGAATGGATCTTGGCAAACTACAGCATTTACTCCGTATATTCTATTTGCAATTAGAGCACTGCCATAACCAACACCATCCACAAATATTCCACGATCAGCTTCTCCTTTTCCAACAGCTAAAGCTGCAGGATAAATAAAATCTGGTAAGTCACAAGACTCCTTACTATGAGTTCCAAAGTCTATTACCTCATGTCCCTGACTTTCTAAGATTGCCTTTATTTCTTCTTTTAATTCAAAACCAGCATGGTCATTTGCCATAGCTATTTTCATTTTATGTACCTCCAGTATATATTTTGTGCAAGGCATTAAGCCCCTTGTCATGGCTGCATTTCTTATAATTTATTACTACTACACTAATTATTATAATATAGAAATAAAAAGCATTTCAAATTATTTTCTTAAAATGTTTAATTTATCCGATAACTCTTAATCAAGTTTCAACTAAGAAAAGGTTGTTTCCTCCTTTTCTTCTATTAGGCATATGAAAATAAATAACAAGTCAAAGATGCGACGTATATTTTGAAGTCAACAAGGAAATAGGGTTCTGTTGACGCAGTGGGATTCAAAATAGACTAGCATACTGACTAGTTATTTATTTGAATGTGCCTTATAAATTAAATATTATGTTATAATATTAGCCGAGGTGATTATATGCTAAAGATAGGTTCCCATGTTTCCATGAGTGGGAAAAAAATGCTTTTAGGTTCTTCTGAAGAAGCTGCTTCCTATGGTGCAAATACCTTTATGGTATATACTGGTGCGCCACAAAACACTTCCAGAAAACCTATAGATCAATTAAGAATAGAGGAAGCTATTGAACATATGTCTAATAATGGCATTGAAGAAATAGTAGTTCATGCTCCTTATATAATAAATTTAGGAAACAGCATAAAGCCTGAAACCTTTGAACTTGCTGTAACCTTTCTACGAGAGGAAATCAAAAGGACTGAGGCCCTAAAAAAAGCAAAACAAATAGTGCTTCATCCTGGTGCACACGTTGGTGCTGGATATGAAAAAGGTATAGAACAAATAATAAAGGGACTTAATGAGGTATTAACTAAAGATCAAACTGTAAATGTAGCCCTTGAAACTATGGCTGGAAAAGGTACAGAATGTGGAAGAACTTTTCAGCAGCTTGCAGAAATTATAGATGGTGTTAAATATAATGATAAACTTTCAGTTTGTCTTGATACTTGCCATATAAATGATGCAGGATACGATGTGGTAGAAAACTTTGATGATGTACTTAAGGAATTTGATAATATAATCGGACTTGAAAAATTAAAAGTAATTCATTTAAATGACAGTAAAAATCCTAAAGGAAGTAGAAAAGACAGACATGAACTCATTGGTTCAGGTCATATAGGCTTTGATGCCCTTTGTTATGTGGCAAATCATGAGGCCTTAAAAGATGTTCCTAAAATTTTAGAAACTCCTTATGTTGCTAATGAAAATGGAAACAAAAAACCACCTTACAAATTTGAAATAGAAATGCTGAGAGAAAAACGGTATAATCGAAATATTAAAGAAGATATATTTAAGGAAGATTGATATGGTTATTATCAATCTTTATTGTGCTAATTTTCCAGCGCATCAATTATTATAAATTTTCATAAAAACTATTGTGTATTTTTAGAAAAAGTTTTATTATTAAATAATAATCATTATTTAATATTTTATACTGCTTTATAAATTGATAATACATTATCAAAAATCAGTATAAAATAACTTATATATGAAAAACTAAAACTTGTGAAGATTTTAAGTATTTAAATTACTTATCTATATACAAATGAAATAATTAGGCGGTGGTAATAATGAAACCTGTAACTATGTTTGTAACTAGCTGGTGTCCATATTGTAAACAAGCTCTTTCCTTTATGGACAGTTTAAAAAGAGAGAATCCAAAATACCAAGATATTGAAATTAAAGTAGTTGATGAAGAACTTCATCCAGAAATATCTAAAAAATATGACTACTATTATGTGCCTACATACTATGTTGGCAACTTTAAGGCACATGAAGGTGTACCTACTAAAGAAATTGTTAAACAAGTATTTGACAGAGCTTCAAATTAGGAAACTATACATTATTAAATCATAGAATCTTATAATCCTATTTGATAATTATAACTATACAAATAAAAGAGCTTGGAAGGTAACTAATTTAATTCTCTTCCAAGTTCTTATTTTTTACTCCTCTAATACTGATGTACAATGAGGACATCTTGTTGCTTCAATAGATATATTGGTATAACAATATGGACATTTCTTTTCTACTTTAACCTTTTCTTCTTTTTTCTTAAATCTATCCAATTGTTTTATTACAATAAAAATAGAAAAGGCAATTATTAAAAATTGTATTATATTATTTAAAAATACTCCAAAGTTTATTGTAGGAGCTCCTGCTGCCTTAGCTTGAGCCAATGAAGTATAGCTCTTTGAACCCAAGTTGATGTATAATTCTGTAAAATCAACTTTTCCTAAAACTAATCCTAAAGGTGGCATAATAATATCATTAACTAGAGAAGTTACTATTTTCCCGAAGGCTGCTCCTATTATTACAGCTACTGCTAAATCAATCACATTCCCTTTTAATGCAAACTTTTTAAAATCTTTCCACATTAAATCACTTCCTTTGTTTAATTTACTATTGTTACATTATAACATCTTATAATATATAAGAAAGACTTTATAAAAAAGAATAACTGGCTATCTCAAAACAAATAAGGCATATGAAAATAAATAACAAGTCAAAGATGCGACGTATATTTTGAAGTCAACAAGGAAATAGGTTCCTAAGATAGTGAGCTATCTTAGGGTTCTGTTGACGCGGTGGGATTCAAAATAGACTAGCATACTGACTAGTTATTTATTTGAATGTGCCT